>NZ_JBFULO010000001.1:0-45471 GCF_054049855.1 Stenotrophomonas sp. P5_B8
GCAACCTCACATGCGCCTCCGAAAGCGCATGGAGAGCCGGCCAGCGGCCGGCAGTACGTCGCCTTCGGAAGGGTATGCGTGGTTGCCGGCCAGCGGCCGGCACTACCGGGAACGAAAAGGGCCGCGATCTGCATCGCGGCCCCGTCTTCATTCTGTGCGGCTCACCGTTATTTGGTGATGTCCACCCCGCGGGTTTCCTTCAGGAACAAGCCACCGACCACGACCGTCATCAACGCGATGATGATCGGGTACCACAGGCCGTAGTAGAGGTTGCCGGTGCCGGCCACCAGCGCGAAGGAGATCGCCGGCAGGAAGCCACCGAACCAGCCGTTGCCGATGTGGTACGGCAGCGACATCGAGGTGTAGCGGATGCGGGTCGGGAACAGCTCGACCAGGTAGGCGGCGATCGGGCCGTAGACCATKGTCACGTACAGCACCAGCAGCCACAGCATGAAGATCGTGCCGGGGATGTTGATGCGCGCGTTGTCGGCCTTGGCCGGATAGCCGGCGGCGGTCAGCGCGGTCTTCAACTCGGCACCGAACGCATCGGCCTTGGCCTTGCCGTCTTCCTTGGTCAGCCCGGCCGACTCGTAGGAGGCGACGCTGGCGCTGCCCACGTTGACGATCGCCAGGGTACCGGCGGCGGCCGGCTTGACCTCATACGGCACGCCGGCCTTGGTCAGTGCCGCGGTGGCCACGTCGCAGGAGCTGGTGAACTTGCGCATGCCGACCGGATCGAACTGGAACGAGCAGGTGTTCGGATCGGCCACGACCAGGGCCGGCGAATTGGTGCGCGCTTCTTCGATGGCCGGGTTGGCGAAGTGGGTCAGGCCCTTGAAGATCGGGATGTAGGTGATGGCGGCCAACAGGCAGCCGGCCAGGATGATCTTCTTGCGGCCGATGCGATCGGACAGCCAGCCGAAGAAGATGAAGAACGGCACGCCCAGCGCGAGCGCACCGGCGATCAGCAGGTAGGAGGTGGTGGCATCGACCTTGAGCATGCTGCTCAGGAAGAACAGCGCGTAGAACTGACCGCCGTACCAGACCACGGCCTGGCCGGCGGCGGCACCCAGCAGCACCAGCAGCATCAGCTTGAGGTTACCGTCCTTGAGGCTGTCACGGAACGGGGTCTTGGAGCCCTTGCCTTCGGCCTTCATCTGCTGGAACAGCGGCGATTCGCTCAGCTGCAGGCGGATCCACACCGACACGCCCAGCAGCACGATGGAGACCAGGAACGGGATGCGCCAGCCCCAGGCTTCGAAGGCCTCGTTGCCGAGGAAGTAGCGGCAGGCCAGGATGATCAGCAGCGACATGAACAGGCCCAGCGTCGCGGTGCACTGGATGAAGCTGGTGTACAGGCCACGCTTGTCGGCCGGCGCATGCTCGGCGACATAGGTGGCCGCGCCACCGTACTCACCGCCCATCGCCAGGCCTTGGGCCAGGCGCAGGATGATCAGGATCACCGGGGCGGCGAAGCCGATCGACGCATAGTTGGGCAGCACGCCGACCAGGAAGGTCGAGATGCCCATGATCAGGATGGTGACCAGGAAGGTGTACTTGCGGCCGATGCGGTCGCCGAGGCTGCCGAAGAACGCCGCGCCGAACGGACGCACGAAGAAGCCGGCGGCAAAGGCCAGCAGGGCGAAGATCATGCCCGTGGTTTCGTTGACGCCACTGAAGAACTGCTTGGCGATGATCGCCGCCAGCGAGCCGTACAGGAAGAAGTCGTACCACTCGAAGACAGTGCCCAGGCTGGACGCGAAGATGACCTTCTTGTGTCCCTGGGTAAGTTGCGGTTTTGCGGGTACGGGTGTGGATGACATGGGATGCTTCCCCTCGGTAGTGCCGACCGTAGGTCGGCAATCGCAGTGTTGGTCAGGTGGTTTCTAGTTTTGGAGTGCCGACCGTGGGTCGGCACGCATTCAAAAACTGTATTTGGTGGTGAACTGCAGGCGGTTGATATCGCCCTTGCGACCGTCCTCGATCTCGCGCACGCCGTACATGTATTCCGCGCCGATATCGACCTTGGGCATCGGCGTGTAGAAGATGTTGCCGCGGATGCTCTGCACGCTCTTGGTGACCAGCGGGCCAAGGCTGCCATCGTTGTCGTAGTCGCTGCGCGCGTAGATCAGGTTGGTACGCAGTTTCGGGGTGAAGGCGTGGCGCCAGCCGACGTAGCCGGCCAGCACGCCGGTCGGGTTGAGTTCGTCGCGGGCGATGTCGTAGGCGGTATCGGCGGTGACGCCAAGGCCGACGTAACGGGCGATGCCCTCGCCGCCACTGATCTGGTAATGCAGGGTGTCGGTGCTGCCCATCACCCACTTGCCGCCCAGGGTCAGGCCGCCGCCGATCTTGTCCGCATCGGCATTGGTGGTCTGGTTGTCCACCTTGAGCTGGCGCACGACCGCGCCCACGCCAAAGGTGCCCCAGTCGCCCTTCCAGCCATAGCGCAGGGTCAGATCCGGCAGGGCGCCGCGATCGGAGTTGCTGGCCACGTTGGTCCACGCGCCGGTAATCGGGTTGCGGGTGCCGGTGAGCACGGTGGTTTCCGGGTTTTCCAGCGCGACGCTGAAGCCGCCCTGGGTGTAGCGGATCTGCGCCTGGCGCACGAACAGCACGCCATCGGTGGGACCGACGAAATCGGCCGCTTCCGGCAGCGAGGCCGCATCCATGAAGTTGGACCAGGTCTGGCCGGCCAGCCAGTTGTTCCAGTACATGTAGGCATGCCGCAGGGTGACGCCATAGGTGTTGGTGGCGGTCTGGTTGCCCAGTGAATTGCCGAAGAAGTCCATTTCGAAGAACGCACCGGCCTTGTTGCCGGCGTCACTGACGTTGTCGATGCCCAGGTTGAAGCGCGAGAACTTGGCGTGGGCGTTGTAGTCCACGTCCGAGCGCTTGCCGCTGCCGCCGGCACCGGCGACCGGGGTCTGACCGGGCAGGTACAGCGCGCGCCCGGTGGCATCGTCGGCAAGCTGGCCGTCGCTGGTCTGGGTGGCCAGGAAGTCGGCCTTGATGAAGCCACCGATCTTGACCGTGGTGCCCGGCGCCGCGCCCGGGGTGATGGTGGTGACCTGGATCGGCTGCTTGCCGGCGGGCACCTGCGCGGCCAGCGGCTGCTGGGCCTGCACGGTCTTCACCGCGGTGACCTCGGTCTGGGTCTGGCTGATCTGGCTCTGTTGCTGCTGGCTGGTGTTGACCAGCATCTGCACCTGGCGCTCCAGTTCGGCGATGCGTGCTTCCAGCGCCTTCTCTTTGGCGGTATCGGCGAATGCGACGCCTGGTGCGATCAATGCGACGAACAGGGCGGCCGCCAACGGCCGGCGTGTCGTCTTCAATAAACGGTGGCTCATGTTGCCCTCTCTCCCGGGTGGCAATGYGAACGCCGCGCTGTGCACGGTCCAGCCGACAGTGGGGCCGCCCCGCCCGCAACGGCTATTGGCCATTAGTCGTACTCGCCCGCCGGGCGGGCACGACCCGGACGCCAACGGCGACCGGCAGGTGCCACAGGCACTTGGGTAGGTACCGACCGTTGGTCGGTACGCTCTTCCTCACAGATAGCGCCACGCCCCCTTGCCACGGGCCCAAACGCACCCGGCACCCACCGACAGCCGCTTGCTGCCCACACCGCACGCTCCAACCTGACCCGTTCCCGGCGTTCCTGCCGCGTTCGACCATGGTCTAACCACCCAGCCACCGCGAAGCAGGGTGGATGCGGCAAACTGAGGGGGAGAGGTCGCACCTTATGTTGCGACCGCACAACCCAAGTCCTGTTGCAAGTGAGGGTGCCATGGCTGATCTTTACCCCGTCAAGGCGGATTTTTCCGCCAAGGCGCGCATTGACAAGAACACTTACGAACAGCTGTATCGGGAGTCGCTGGAAAACCCCGATGCGTTCTGGGGCAAGGCCGCCGAGCGCCTGCAGTGGTTCAAGAAACCGACCACGATCAAGAACGTCAGCTACGATCTCGACGATTTCCGCATCCGGTGGTTCGAAGATGGCGAGCTCAACGCCAGCGTCAACTGCCTGGACCGCCAGCTTGATCAGCGTGGCGACAAAGTCGCCCTGCTGTTCGAACCGGACAGCCCCGATGCACCTGCGCAGGGCGTCACCTATCGCGAGCTGTATGAGCGCGTGTGCCGGCTCGGCAATGCGCTGCGCAACCTGGGCGTCAAGAAGGGCGACCGGGTCACCATCTACCTGCCGATGATCGTCGATGCGGCCGTGGCCATGCTCGCCTGCGCGCGCATCGGTKCGGTGCATTCGGTGGTGTTCGGCGGCTTTGCGCCCAACTCGATCGCCGACCGGGTGATCGACTGCGCCAGCAAGCTGATCATCACCGCCGACGAAGGCCTGCGTGGCGGCCGTCGGATCCCGCTCAAGGCCAACGTCGACGCCGCGCTGAAGTTGCCGGGCACCACCACCGTGGAAACCGTGCTGGTGGTGCGCCACACCGGCGGCGCGGTGGACATGCAGGCCCCGCGCGACCGTTGGTTCCATGACGTGGTCGATCCGCAGCCGGCGCAGTGCGAGCCGGAACGGATGAACGCCGAGGACCCGCTGTTCATCCTCTACACCTCCGGTTCCACCGGCAAGCCCAAGGGCGTGCTGCATACCACCGGCGGCTATCTGCTGTACGCCGCCTACACCCATGAAGCGGTGTTCGACCTGCGTGAGGATGACATCTACTGGTGCACCGCCGACGTCGGCTGGGTCACCGGCCACAGCTACATCGTGTACGGTCCGCTGGCCAACGGCGCAACCTCGCTGATGTTCGAAGGCGTGCCCAACTTCCCGACCACCTCGCGGTTCTGGGAGGTGATCGACAAGCACAAGGTGAGCATCTTCTACACCGCCCCGACCGCCATCCGCGCGTTGATGCGCGAGGGCGATGCACCGGTCAAGCGTACGTCGCGCGCTTCGCTGCGCCTGCTCGGCAGCGTCGGTGAGCCGATCAATCCCGAGGCCTGGCGCTGGTACTACGAGGTCGTCGGCGACAGCCGCTGCCCGATCGTGGATACCTGGTGGCAGACCGAGACCGGCGGCATCCTGATTTCGCCGCTGCCCGGTGCGGTCGACCTCAAGCCGGGCTCGGCCACGCTGCCCTTCTTCGGCGTGCAGCCGGCGCTGGTCAATGCCGAGGGCGAGATCCAGGACGGCCCCACCGAGGGCAACCTGATCATCCGTGATTCGTGGCCGGGCCAGATGCGCAGCGTCTACGGCGACCACCAGCGTTTCATCGACACCTACTTCCGCACCTACCCGGGCAGCTATTTCACCGGCGATGGCTGCCGTCGCGACGAGGACGGCTACTACTGGATCACCGGCCGCGTGGATGATGTGATCAACGTGTCCGGCCACCGTATCGGCACCGCCGAGGTGGAAAGCGCGCTGGTGTCGCATCCGAAGGTGGCCGAAGCGGCCGTGGTCGGCTTCCCGCACGACATCAAGGGCCAGGGCATCTACGCCTATGTGACCCTGATCGCCGACGAGACGCCCAGCGATGAACTGCACAAGGAACTGATCGCCTGGGTACGCAAGGAGATCGGTCCCATCGCCGCGCCCGACCACCTGCAGTGGGCGCCGGGCCTGCCCAAGACGCGTTCGGGCAAGATCATGCGCCGCATTCTGCGCAAGATCGCCGAGAACGCACCGGACCAGCTTGGCGACACCTCGACCCTGGCCGATCCGTCGGTCGTGGCCTCGCTGGTGGAAGAACGCAAGGTGAGGTAGTTCCGCGGCACCAGGCGCAGGATGGGACCGCGGCATCGCGTGTGCGCTGCCGCTCCCACGATCCGCAAACGGATCGTGGGCCTGGTCTCCCCAGCACCCACGCCCCGCCGCTTCGCGGCCGCCCCCTGACTCAGGGGGCTGTCATCTCGATACACTTTTCGTTGCGTCGCTGCACGCCTCCGCAACATGGCCCCCACCATGACAACGCTCCTGATTGCCGATGACCACCCGCTGTTCCGCGAAGCCCTTCGCGGTGCCGTGCAACGCGTCATCCCTGGCGTGCAGCTGTTCGAGGCTGACAGCGTGGAAGCGCTGTACCAGCTGGCCGACCAGCACACCGACGCCGACCTGGTCCTGATGGACCTCAACATGCCCGGTGCGCAGGGATTCAACGCGCTCGTGCACATGCGGGCACTGCACCCGCAGCTGCCGGTGGTGGTGGTGTCGGCACGCGAAGAGCCGACGGTGATGCGCCGCGCGCTTGACCACGGCGCGTTCGGGTTCATCCCCAAATCCGCCGACTCGGACACCATCGGCCACGCGCTGGGGACGATCCTGGACGGGGAAACCTGGGCCCCGCCGGAAGCGCACAACGTGCCGCAGACCGGGCGCGAGGAGCGCGAGATCGGCCAGCGCCTGCGCGAGCTCACCCCGCAGCAGTTCCGCGTGCTGCAGATGCTCGGCGCCGGCCGCCTCAACAAGCAGATCGCCTACGATCTCAACGTGTCCGAGGCGACGATCAAGGCGCATGTCACCGCGATCCTGCGCAAGCTCGGGGTCACCAACCGCACCCAGGCGGTGCTGATGGCCGGCAAGCTGGCCATCGATGAAGAACAGATCGTGTTGCCGCCGGAAGAGGAATAGAGCCACGACGTGCGTGGAGGGCGTGGTGCCGGAACGAAGAGCAGCCGAGCGTGGCTCGGCTCTACCCCGCCCCGGCTATGACATCTGCGGCGTTGGAGCAGCCGAGCATGGCTCGGCTCTACCCCGGCCCGGCTATGACATCTGCGGCTTCGGAGCAGCCGAGCATGGCTCGGCTCTACCCGCCCCGGCTTATAGCCGGGGCTATGAAATCCAGCGTTACCTGCGCAATTGCCGGTGAACGCTCCAATCCGCTGGCCCGGTGCTAAGCTTCGCGTCCCCTTGGGGAGTAGCCGGTTTCCTGCGATGAGGAAACGCCCGTATCAACATACTCGGCCAGTGCGCCGTGGTGCGGGCAACCATGATGGTTGGCGAGACCAGCGGTCCGCGTGCGCAACGTCAGGTTGGGCGCGAGCGCGGTCCGTTGCCTGACATCGCCCAACCTGCTGTGACCCTCAATGTCCCCCCTTTCGATCCTGCTGATCGGCTTTGCCATGTCCACCGATGCCTTCGCTGCGGCGATCGGCAAAGGCGCGGCCATGCGCAAGCCCCGCTTCCCCGATGCGCTGCGCGCCGGCCTCATCTTCGGCGTCATCGAAGGCATCACCCCGGTGATCGGCTGGCTGCTCGGCCGCGCGGCCCTGCAGTACGTGGAAGCCTTCGACCACTGGATCGCCTTCGGCCTGCTGGGCGCGCTGGGCGTGCACATGATCATCAACGGCATCCGCCCCGATGAGGGTGGCGAGGGCGACGACGAGGACACCCGCAAGCACCACGGCTTCTGGCGGCTGGCCGTCACCGGCTTTGCCACCAGCATCGATGCGATGGCCGTCGGCATCGGCCTGGCCTTCATCGACGTCAACATCGGCGTCATGGCACTGGTCATCGGCCTGTGCACCCTGACCATGGTCACCGCCGGCATCATGCTTGGCCGCGTGCTGGGCAACCTGGTCGGCAAGCGCGCGGAAATCGTCGGTGGCGTGATCCTGATCATCATCGGCGCCACCATCCTGTACGAACACCTCAGCGGCGCCATGGCCTGAGGCAGGACGCCACGCACCGCGCCGCTACATATCGCTGCGCGGTGCGTGGAACGCAGCCAGGAACGCCCGCAACGACGCCGGCTTGATCGGCTTGGTCAACAACCGGTAGCCGCGCTCGCGCGCCATCCGCTTCAACTCGTCGCGCCCGTCGGCAGTCAACAGCGCACCGGGAATCGCCCGCCCGGCCTTGTCGCGCAGCGCCACCAGCGTATCCAGTCCATCCAGGCGATCGTGCAGGTGGTAATCCACCAGCATCACGTCCGGCTGCAGGTCCACCTTCTCCAGCGCCTGGTCCACGGTGCTGGCGGTGATCACCTCCACCCCCCAACGTCCCAGCAGCGCGCGCATGCCGTCCAGGATTTCCTGGTCGTTGTCCACGCACAGCACGCGCATGCCCGCCAGCGAATGGGTGCGGGCCGGCGGCGCAGTGGGGGCGCTGGCGGCGGCGAACGGCAGCACCAGGGCCTCCACCCGCGGCAGCATGATCGAAAACATGCTGCCGCTGCCCACCCGGCTGCGCGCGTTGAGGCGGTGGTCGAGCAGGCGCGAGATGCGCTGGCAGATCGACAGGCCCAGCCCCAGCCCCTGCTCGCCCCAGTCGAACGGCTGCTGGTAGCGGTGGAACTCGTCGAAGATCTGCTGCATGTGGTGTTCGGGGATGCCCGGCCCGGTATCCCAGACCTGCAGTTCCACTTCATCGCCACGATGGCGTACCGCCAGCACGATGCGACCTTGCCGGGTATAGCGCAATGCGTTGGCCAGGAAATTCTGCAGCACCCGGCGCAGCAGCCGGCGGTCGCTGCGGATCCACGCCGGCCGCGCGAACAGATCCATGCGCAGCCCGCGTCCGGCCGCGACCGGCGAGTACTGCGCGGCGAGTTCGCGCATGAGCACGCTCACGTCGAAATCGCCGATGACCGGATGCAACCCACCGGCGTCCAGTCGCGATACATCGAGCAGGCCGTCCAGCAGCTCTTCGGCCGCACGCAGCGAGGCATCCACGCGCTCGGCCAGGTGCCGTTGCTCTTCGTTGTGGTGGTGGCTCTCGCGCAGCGCCGAGGCGAACAGCCGCGCCGCGTTCAACGGCTGCAGCACGTCATGGCTGATCGCAGCCAGGAAGCGGGTCTTGGACTGCTGGGCCACCTCGGCCTCGTGCGAGCGCTCGGCCACGCGCTGCTCCAGGGTTTCGTTGGCCTCCAGAAGTGCGCGTTCGGCGTGCTTGTAGTCGGTGATGTCGTTGTAGCTGGTCACGTAGCCGCCGCCGGGCAAGGCCTGGCCGCGCATTTCGATCACTTTGCCGTCGCTGCGGGTGCGCTCGAAGATGTGCGGTGAGCCGGCGCGCATGTAGCCGATGCGCCGGTTGATCTGCACCTCGATGTCACCCTCGCCCAGCTCGCCACGTTCGGCGTTGTAGCGGATCAGATCCGCCACCGGGCGTCCCACGTACAGCATCCCGTCGGGGTAGCCGAACATCTGCTGGTAGCGACGGTTCCAAGCGGTCAGGCGCATGTCCGGGTCGACCACACTCACCCCGGCGCTGATGTTCTCCAGCGTGGTGGACAGGATCTCGCGGTTGAAGCGCAGCTCCTGCCCGGCCTCATCCAGCACCGCCACCACTTCGCCCAGGTCCATGCCCGAGCCCCGCAGCAGGCTGGTCAGCAGCAGGCGCGCCGACGCTGCGCCGATGGAGGCGGCCAGCAGGCGTTCGGTGAACTGCACCCAGGCGCGGTCGGCCGGCGCGGAGGCCTGCAGCTCCCGGCCCATCGACTGGGCCTGCTCGAAGAACGAGCGCCGTGCATGGCGGTCACCGACCACGCGCGAGGCCAGCGCGAGCAGATCGCCGACATGCACGTTGCCGGGCCACGCACCGGCCACCGACGGCCGTTGCGCATACGGGTCCAGGAACGGTGCCGCGCGCAGCCGCTCGTCGACGCCCGGGCGCCAGCGCACCGAGACCAGCACCATCGCCGCCACGTTGACCAGCAACGACCAGAACGTGCCGTGGGTCAGCGGATCCCAGCCGCTCATGCCGAACAGATGCTGCGGCTGCAGCCAGCCCAGGCCGAACGGACCGCGCACCAGCCAGGCCGCTTCCATCCAGCCGGCATGGGTGAGCGCGGGCAGCAGCAGCGTGTAGACCCACGTACCAAAGCCCAGCAGCATGCCCACTTCCACGCCGCGACGGCTGGCCCCGCGCCAGTACAGGCCGCCGATCAGGCCCGGCGCGAACTGCGCCACCGCCGCGAACGCCATCAGCCCGTACGAGGCCAGCGTGCTGTCATTGCTGCTGCCGCGGTAGTAGCTGTAGGCCACCAGCGCCAGCAGCAGGATCGCGGTGCGGCGGATCCACAGCACGCGCGAGGCGACGTCGGCCGCTTCCTGGTGATCGCCGCTGCGACGCAGCAGCACCGGCATCACCAGGTCGTTGCTGACCATCGTGGCCAGCGCGATCGAGGCCACGATGACCATGCCGGTGGCGGCCGAGAAGCCGCCGACATAGGCCACCAGCGCCAGGAACTTGCGTCCTTCGGCCAGCGGCAGGGCCAGCACCATGCTGTCGTCGGCAACGCTGCCGCCGGTGCCGAACAGGGTCACCCCGGCCGTGGCGATGGGGATCACCATCGCCGAAATCACGATCAAATAGGCGCCAAACATCCAGCGCGCGCGGCGGATGTCGCGCACGTCGCCGCACTCGACCACCGCCACGTGGAACTGGCGCGGCAGGCAGATGATCGCCAGGAAGCTGAGCAGCGTCTGCGAGATGAAGCCGACCGGTGGCAGTCCGGCGAACAGCGTATGCGCCGACTGCAGTACCGCATCGGTGCGGTCGTTGAGCCACAGATAGGCAAACAACCCCAGCGCGACCATCGCGATCAGCTTGATCAGCGACTCCAGCGCGATGGCCAGCATCATGCCGTGGTGGTGTTCGGTGGCATCCACCTGGCGGGTGCCGAACAGGGTGGCGAACAGCGCCATCAGCAACGCCACGTACAGCGCCGGATCGGTGAAAAAGCCGGTCGGCCCGACGTTACCGGTCAGCACCTGCAGGCTCATCGCCACCGCTTTGTACTGCAGCGCCAGGTACGGCACGATGCCGATCAGCGCGATCACCGCCACCAGCGCGGCCAGCCGCCGCGACCGGCCGAAGCGGGAAGAGATGAAGTCGGCGATGGACACCACGTTCTGGCTGCGGGCGATCAGCGCCAGCCGCTCGATGATGCGCCAGCCGAACAACCACAGCAGCAGCGGGCCCAGGTAGATCGGCAGGTAGCCGATGCCGTTGCGCACCGCCGTGCCGACCGCCCCGTAGAACGTCCACGACGAGCAGTACACCGCCAGTGCCAGGCTGTAGACCACCGGGCGCAGCCACGGCCGGTCCGGGTACATCGGGCGACGGTCGCCCCACCACGCCACGCCGAACAACAGCGCGGCATAGGCCACCGATACCAACAGCAGGATCCAACTGGAGACCACGGGGTGATTCCGTCAGGGCAGGGGCCAGTGTAGCCGGTGGCGCAGGTGCCGCCGGCTACACGGGTTGCTCACGACCGTTGCACCGTCGGGGCAGCGCGCGCCGGCAGGCGGATGTCCACGCAGGTGCCGTGGCCCAGGCGGCTTTGCACGTGGATGCGGCCACCGGCGGCGGCCACCAGGCTGGCACTGACGGCCAGCCCCAGCCCGGTGCCCTGCCCGACCGGCTTGGTGGTGAAGAACGGTTGCAGGCAACGCGCACGGACCTCATCGCTCATGCCCAGGCCGGTGTCGCTTGCCTGTATCGACACCTCGCCGACGCTGGGCAGCCACGCCAGCACCAACGCGAATCGACCGCCGTCGGGCATGGCCTGCCCGGCGTTGACCGCCAGGCTGAGCAGGATCGATTCCAGCTGCGCTGGATCGAAATGGATGCAGCATTGCCCCTGCCCGGTAACGACGTCGCAGTGGATGCCCGCGCCGAAGACTTGCCGCAGCGTCGGCGCCATCGCCTCCAGGGTCGCAGCAACATCGAGCAGCTGTGGCCGGCTCGCCTCCAGCCGGCTGAAATCCAGCAGCCGCCGGCTGACTGCGCTCGCGCGTCGGGCGGCCGAGTCGATACCCTGCAATGCCTCGGCCACCGCCGCCGGATCCTGCGCGCGGCGGGCCTTGCCTACATAGCCGTGCACCAGCGCCAACAGGTGATTGAAGTCGTGGGCGATGCCGCTGGCCAGTCGGCCCACGTTGTCCATTTTCATGGCATGCACCAGCTGGTCGCGCGAGCGTTCCTTCTCCTGCATTTCCAGCTGCAGCTCATCGCGCTTGCGCGCCAGCGCCACACCGTGCTGCCGCGCCACCTGCAGGCTTTCGCGCAGGCCGGTGACGCTGTGGTGCAGCAGCCAGGCCACCAGCACGCAGCCGAACACGCAGACGCCCAGGTCGGTGACCACGTGGGCGACGCGGTCGGCGCGGAACAGGATGCCCGCCAGGTCGATCCAGGCGCCCAGCAACATCGCCAGGCACGCCCACAGCGTGGCCCAGCGCAACGCCGCTGCGCCCAGCAGCGCCGCTACGAGCAGCACGGGCACCAGTTGCACCAGTTGCACCCGCGACAACGCCGCCAAGCCCCAATACCCTTCGGTGACCGCCAGCAACAGCAACTGGCCCGCCACGAACAGCGTCGCCGCACGTACCCCATGCCCGCGCCGCTGCTCGACCAGGCAGGCCACGCATACCACCAGGTGTGCGCTGGCCAGGGCCAGCACCAGCGTGTCCACCCCGTCGCCCAGGCGCAGCAGCAACCAGCTGGCGATCAGCAGGTGGAAGGCGGCCACGAGCAGCCATAGGCCGCGCAACATGGCATCGGTGCGTGCGCCCAGGCCGGCGGCGACGGCGTCGGGAGCCATGACGGGGCGGTCAGATACGGGGGGAAGCGGCATGTACGACGGGTCCGAACGGGCCAAAGGCGTCAATTTTTGTCGACAACGCCGGTATATTAGCCTTCTACGATCCGGCACCCCGATTCGCTGCAGCATCCTCGCAGCCACGCCCGCCCCCGCCGGATCACCGCCAGGATGTTGTGGACCATGAACTGCTTGTCGCTTGTCCGGCGCAGTCTGCCTGCGCTGCTGTGCGTTGCCGTTGCCCTTTCCACCCCGCCTGCGCAGGCACAGCGCGCCGGCGCTGGCATGCCGTTGGTCGCCCAGGTGGAGCAGTGCAACGCGCTGCTGGCCAGCACCCCGGAGACATCGCTGCAGATCGCCAAGGCGTTGCTGGCACGACCGACACTGCCTACCTCGGTGGAGATCGGCGCGATCGCGTGCCTGGGGATGGGGCTGCGTTCGCAGGGCCGCCTGGAGGAGACCGCGGGCCTGCCCGAGCGCCTGCTGGCCGCCGTAAAACACACCGATGCCACCGCCGAGGACACCCTGCGTGCGCGTTCGATGGCCGCGCACCTGCTGTTGTGGCGCGGCGACCAGGCCCAGGCGCTGGAGCTGACCCGCACCTTCCTTGACGAGTCAGTGCGCACCCGCGATGTGCACGGACAGATCAGTGCGCTGATGCAGATCGCCATGATCCGCGGCGATGCCATGGGCGATGCGCAGGGCGCGTTGACCTACCTGCAGAAGGCCGCCGCGCTGAGCGAGCACCTGCGCCGGCCGCCGAACCCGGGCGACATGCTGATCCACTACAACGTCGGCTATGCGCTGCTGTCGATGCAGCGCTACGAGGAGGCGCAGACGGCCTTCGATCGTGCTGCCGCGATCGGCGCGCGCCTCAGTGGCCAGGACCTGCTGATGCACCGCATCACCAGCCACCGGGCCGAGATCCGGCGCGTGCGCGGTGAGCTGGACCAGGCCCAGAAGGGCCTGGACCAGGCCCTGGCCTGGCAGACCACGCAGGATGCACAGGGTCGGATCATCACCCTGCAGCGCCTGGCCCGGTTGGCGCTCGACCGCGACCAGGCAGCCAAGGGCCTGGCCCTCGCCGAACAGGCGCAGACGCTGGCCGACAGCGGCAACTTCACGGATGAGATCCGCCATGGCCTGGACGTGCTCGGCGATGCCCATACCCTGCTTGGCCAGCGTCAGCAGGCATTGCAGGTGGCCCGCCAGGCGCGCGAACTGGATCAGGCACGCAGCAAGGGCGACACCCTCAACCGCCTGGCCAAGCTGCAGGCCAGCGCGGAGCGCCGCATCGCACCGGCCGAGGTCAATGCCGAACAGGACCTGGGCCGCGTACGGGTGGTCCGCAACAGCGCGGTCGCCGCGCTGCTGGCCGTACTGGCGATCGCCGCGTTCCTGATCCTGCGCCTGCGCCGGCAGCGACGCGAACTGGCGGCGCTGAGCCGGACCGATGCGGTCACCGACCTGCCCAACCGGCACGAAGCCGAACGCCTGCTGGGCGATGCCCGCGCGTCGGGCCAGCGGCGCAGCGCGCTGCTGCTGCTGGAAATCGACGACTTCAAGGCACTCAACGACCGCCACGGCCAGGCCGGTGGCGATGCCCTGCTGCGTGCGGTGGCGCGCTGCCTGCACAGCGCCGTGGACCGCGGCGACCTGGTGGCCCGCTGGGGCGGCGCCCGGTTCCTGGTGGCACGCCACGATACCTCCGACGCCGCCGCGCAGGCGCTGGCCAACCACCTGCGTACCCGCATCGAGCGCCTGCTGGTGGAGATCCGGCCCGGGCAGCCGATCACCCTCAGCGCCAGCCTTGGCGTGGCCCCGCTGCCGCTGTTCGCCGATCAATCCGGGCAACTGGACGACAGCCTGCGCGCGGCCGACCGCGCCCTGCAGACTGCGCACCGCAGCGGCCACAATGCCTGGGCCAGCCTCTGGGGCGCGGCCATCGGCATGGAGGTCGATCTACACAACCTGCTGCACGACCCGACCGAAGCGCAGGTGCTGGGCTGGGTGACGCTGGCAGGCAGCCGGCCGATGCCGTGGATGCCGCCACGACCCGAGCCCGTGCGGCCCAGCGCGGCCGCCACCGAGGCGACGACCGGGCAGCGCGGCTGAGGCCCTGTGACGTCAGCGCGTCACGTCCAGACGCACTTCCACCCGGCGATTGGGCAACAGGCATTCCAGTAGCGCCGCGCGCGGGCGCACGCCATCGCACTGCTGCACCTGCTGGGTATCGCCGCGGTACTCGTAGTGGATCAACGCCGGATCGATGCCGCGGCCAACCAGCAGATCGCGCACGGTGCGGGCCCGCCGCTCGGACAACGCCTGGTTGGCATCGAAGCCACGGCCCTGCAGGCGGTCAGCGTGCCCGACCAGCGCGATGCCGCGCAGCTGCAGCGCTTCACTGCGTACGCTGGCCAGGGCGCGGTCCACGCTTTCCAGCGAGTAGGTGCGGATGTCGCGGTAGCCGTCGCGGTCGAATTCGAACAGCACGTTGGCCACCAGCGGAATCGGCGCCGACGCAGCCGCCGTGCCCGCGTTGCATTGGCGTGCCGCCGCTTCGGCATCGTTGACCAGCTCCTCGGCGATCTGGATGTACGGCTTGGAATGACGCCACTGCTGCTGGTTGAACTCGTTGCCGGCATGCACCAGCTCGACCTCGCCACAGGCCACCTGTTGCTGCGCGCAACTGAACCCCGGCGCGCCATGCAGCACGCGCAGGCGCTGCCACAGGTCATCGCGCAGGTACTTGGCGCCATTGACCAGCGGGGTGTCGGTCGGCAACGGCGCGGCGCCCTGCTCCATGCCCACGATCAGCTTTTCCGACTCGCTCAGCGCCTGCTGCGGGAAATCGCTGCGGTCATTGCGGCTGTACTCGTGGAAGGACACGTCCAACCAGCACTGCGCCTTGGACAGGTGGTAGTCGCGGATTGGGCGGCCGCCGTCGTTGAGCGCCTGGATGCGGCCCTGGGTGGCCTCGTAGGCCTGGTGGTCGGCATGGATGGCCGCGTCGGTGATGCGCTGCTGCTCAGGCAGCAGCCGGGTCTGCTGGGCATTAGCGGTACCGGCCAGCGCGGTGGCGATGGCCGCCACCAGCAGCGCGGGGACAACTCGGGAAATCGGGGAAAGCGTGGTCATCGGGGCATCCTCAGCGTGCCGGGTCGCGGTAGCGGACAGGGTCCGGCCGGAAAAGGTCTTCATCGAACTTGAAGCGAAGGCGCACGAACACGCCCTGCTGGGTGTACTCGTAGCCGTTGAGATCGCGGTCGCCGGTAAAACCGCTCCAGTTGTAACCGGCCGACAGCCACAGGTTCTGGCGCAGCAGGCGCCCCACTTCCATGCCCCAGGCGTACTGATTGGCGCCGGTCTGGCCGCGGAAGGTGGCGCCGAGCACGCCGATGTCCCAGTTCTCGGTGATGTCATACACCACCCGCCCGGACAGCAGCACCGCGTGGAAGCGGCTGTCGACGCGCACGCCATCGCTGTAGGCGAACTGGTCCTGCTGCCACTTGCCGGCGACGCGACCGGTCAGCCACCACGGCCGCGACGGATGCCAGTCGGCGTGGGTGGAGACGATGTGTGCTCGCGTGCGCACGTCCTGGCTGCTGCCATCCACGGCCGCGCCATCGGACAGGGTCAGCCCGCTCTCGTCGCGCTCGAGCTTGTACTCATAGCGGGCCAGCGCGTTGATCCGGTTGCGATCGGTATCGCGGTAGGCCAGGCCGAGCTGGAAGCGGTCCTGCAGCACGTCGCCACGGGCGTCGTAGCGGGTGCTGAGCAGGTAGTTGCGGGCCAACAGCGTCCAGTCGCGGCTGAGCTTGCGGGCCAGCATGGCCTGCAGCAGCGTGGTGTTGAACGCCTCGTTGGTCGCCGTGTCCGGCACGTCTTCGGAGATCCGGTGCTCGGCGCGGATCGCACCGCGCCACAGCGGGTTGGCGCTGTAGTCCAGCGCCAGCGCCAGGCCGGTGGTGTCGCCCGCGCTTCCGTCGATCACCTTGACGTGTTCGGCCGAGCTGCCCAGGCGCAGGCCTTCGGCGATATCCCACGTATTGCGGATGCCCGATGCGGCCTGGACGTCACGGCCACTGATCGAATCCCGCAAGCGGTACTCGCTGAAGGTCTGGGTATCGCGCAGGTAGCTGCTGTCGATGCCGAACACCAGCGCGTCGGCCTCGCGGTCGGTGGTGGTGATGCCATAGGCGCTGGTCAGTCCGGTCTGCTTTTCATATCGCCCGTAGACGCGGCTGCGTTCGAATACCTGGTAATCCAGGCCAGCCGCCAGGCGCTTGCGGTCTTCGCCGCTGACGCTCTGCTCCACCTCGGCGCCGGCGCTGAGGCGATCGCTGATGCGATACCCCAGACCGATGCGGGCACTGTCCGATTCCAGCTCGGTGCCTACTGGCAGATCACTGGTGATCGGGCTGCCGCTGCTGTTGCCGTTGATGACCATCAGCCCGGTGAGCGGATCGAGCGCCTGCTGGCCGTAGCCGAGTGCGCCGCCGCCGCTGCCGGTGGCAAACCCACCGGTGAGCCCGCCCGCATCGCCGAAGGGGACGCCCGACGACCACGGCGAGGTCACGCCGATCGTCTCGCGGATGCTGCGCACGCCCAGGTCCACGGTAAGCCGCTCGCTGGCGCCGATGCGCACGCCGGCACCGCCGGCATCGCGCTTGCCGCCGTCCGGGTTGCGATCTTCGCTGCGCAGGCCTTCGGCGTAGAGTTCCAGCCGCGGACCGACCCGGTAGCCGAGCCTTGCATTGTATTCGCCACGGCCGCCGTACAACGGCGCCGCCGGATTGTTGAAGGCCGGATCGGTGCGGGCGGCGAACAGACGCGCGTCGAAGCGCGCCCCGTCATGCGCGAACTCGACCCGCCACGCATCGCCCTCGACCTCGCCGGTGACGTCCTTGAGCCCCTGCGAGGTGACCTGGTTGATGGTGTTGGTGTTGACCTCGCTGCGGGTCCGCGCGAACTCGGCTACCAGCAGCGTGCTGTCGCCGAAGCGGTAGCTGGCATTGGCGCTGCCCATGCTGAACTCGGCGTACGGGTTGCGATCATCGACCACCGCCGCGCCCACTTCCATGCGCTCGCTTAGTTTCACCTGGGCATCGGCGCCGACTACCCAGAACTTCTCGGTGTCCTGGTCCAGCTCGTAGGTGATGCGGAGCGAGACCGTGTTGAGGTCGCTGTCGAACGCCGGCAGGAACTGGTTGAGCAGGATGCGCCCGGAGAACGGCTCGAAGCTGTAGTCGACCAGCCGCGCCAGCGCACGCACCGAGACGATGCGGGTGGGCTGGTTGCGGTCGCGCACGATCACTTCCACCCGCTCGCTGCCTTCGAGCACGGCGTTGTTGCGCAGCGCGTACGGGCCGCTGCCCTGGCTGCGGAACTCCTCGATCACCTGGCGCAGCGAGTCCTGCATCGCAAATAYGTTGCTGCGCACGCGCTCGCTTTCGAAATGCCAACCCAGGCCGGTGGCGGTGCGGTTATAGGTGCCCAGGCTGCGCTGCGGCAGCGCCCCACTGCCGCCGATGCCGGTGGCCGTGGCCAGCCCGTCGCCGGTCTGGAAATCGCCGTACAGCAGGTAGCTGCGGCGGTTGTCCACGCGCACATACAGGCGCTCGGCCGAGCGCGCATCGAAGCCGCGCAGCGATGCGTCGCCGTAGACCGGATAGAACTCCTCCGGCTGGATGTCACGCAGCAGCCGGCCGCGGGTGTCCTTGTCCGAGTCGTAGGCGGCGGTGAGCAGGTACTCGCCCTTGATCCGGCCTTTGACGAAGAACGCGGTGCGCGCGGCGGCATTGGCCTTGCCGTTGTTGAACTGGCGCTCCCAGCGGCGGATATCGCGGTCGAACGCGTCGTCATGGTCCACCGCCGCGACCAGCCCGGCCGTGTTGCGGCGACGGAAGTTGACCACGCCCTCGATCAGGCCGGTGGCCAGCATCTCGCGCATTTCCGGCAGGAAGGCGATGCTGCCCTGCGCGGTCTCGGCGCCGGCGGTGATCCGCAGCAGCACGTCCTGCGGGTCATGCGGGGCCAGCAGGTCGAACTCGGCCAGGCCATCAACCACCTGCAGCTGAACGCCGGGGGTGATCCTGTCGGCATCCAGCGCGCCGGGGCCCAGCTCATCGGTGCGCGAGCCCGGCAGGCGGATGCGACCGCCGCTGTTTTCGATCGTGGCGTAGGTGCTGCCGGTCAGCGCGCGACCCTGTGCATCCAGCAGCTGCACGCGCACGTGCACGGCGCTCTGGCCGTCGGCCGGCACACCGTCGCGGTCCAGCTCGACCACGATGCGGTCCAACGTGCCCGCCGCGGCAACGTCCAGCGCGCGCGGCGCGGCGTCGGTGCTGGTGGCACTGCGCGGATACAGGCTGGAGGCCTCGCCCAGCACCGGGGTGAAGCGGCCCGGCGTGCCCACGCTCTGCGCCATGGCCGGCACGGCAGCCAGCGCACAGGCCAGCAGGCTCAGCCGCGGCAGGCGGGTCAGCGGATGCAGCCGGCTCATGGCGTGGCCTCCGCGGCGGCGCCTGCGGCAGGCGGGGAGGTTCTGGGATGCACGATCGGTCTCTGGTTGGCCGAGTCGGTCGCCTGCTGCGGCGCCCGCGCGGGTTTGCTGTCGAAGCGCAGCGGCGGCTGCCCGGTTTCGGTTTCCGGCGCGCACACCTCGCCCTGGGTGCGGCGCGCCTTGACCTGCTCGAGCACCGGGTTGGCGCAGCTGCCCTCGATGAAATCGGCGCGGTGCAGCTCACCGTTCTTGAGGTCCAGGAACAGGCTGTCGGCATCGCCCAGGTTGCGGTTGCTGCTGGTGGTCAGGCGCGCACCCAGCGGCAGCGTGGCAGCGTCCACTTTGAGGGTGTGGCTCTGCGGCGGCAGGCCGCAGTAGCTGTACTTGCCTTCCGAATCGCTGATCACCCAGGTGCCGTCGGAGAAGTACAGGCGCACCCCCGGGATGCCCAGTTCCTCGCGGTCCTGCACGTGGTTGTTGTTGCAGTCCACGAACACCTTGCCGAGCACGCAGGTCTGGTCGGTGAACACGCCGCCGGTGACCCGCACGCGGTATTCGGCGCGGTTGGAGGGCAGCGCGCCCGGCAGCGGGGTGAGGCTGTCGGTGTTGATGCAGCCGCCGTCGAAGGCGCAGCCGAATGCCTGTGCGCGGTTGATGCCATCGCCTTGYTGTGCACCCACGCCGACCCGCACGCGGTAGGTCAGCACGATCTGGCCACCGACGCTGATCGGCCCCAGGCGGAAGCCCAGCAGCGGGCCCGGCTTGCCGTTCGGGTCGACCACGGCGCGGCCATCGGCACGCGCCGTGCCGTCGATGTAGGTGAAGCCACGCGGCAGCCGGTCGACCACGTTGACGGTGCGCAGCGCGCTGCCGGCGGTCTGGCGCACGGTGATGGTGTACTGCACGGTGTCGCCGATCTCCGCGGTCTGGCGGTCGCCGCTCTTGCTGATCGCCAGCCCGGTGGCCACCGCCGTGTCCAGCGGCAGGTGGTTATGCACGATCGCAGCGGTGGCCGAGCCGCCGAACAGGCCCAGGTAGTACTGGGTAGCCGTGCCTACCGCGCCGGTGGGCGCTGCGGTGTTGGGCTGGACCACGTGGTTGGCGCCGCCGCCGCCCAGCGGCGACAGCGTGCCGTCCTGCGGCGGGATCAGGCTGGATACGAACGCATAGCCGCCCGGCGGGGTCACGCTGAGCTGGAACTCGCAGCGTGCCGGCGCAGCGGGGCCGAACGCGAACTGGTAGAAGCCCTCGCTGCCCACGGTCATCGAGATCGCGTTGCCTTCGATGCGATAGCCACCCTGGGCCGCGTTGAGCACGGCAGTGCGCGGGTCGTAACCGCTGCACAGGCCGACCGGCGACAGGGTCACGATCGAACCCGGGACCGGATCACGCGACACGGCGTCGTAGACCACGCCGGACGGATCCACCGGCAGGCTCTGCTGCGGCAGGTACTGGCCGGGTGCCAACACCACCTCGAGCACGCTGCTGGCGTTGTCGTTGACCTGGCAGGCGCTGGTACCGGCACGCGCGATGGCGCCGGCGGCGTCGCAGGTGGCCTGCACGCCGGCCACGGTCTCGCGGGTGACCGGGTGCGGCCAGACGATGTTCGAGCGCGGGTMGCGGAAGCGGATGTTCCACTTCACCCCCGGCAGCACATCGTTGAACCGATAGCTGCCGTCGGCCGCGGTGACCTGGCTGGCCACCACCYCCCCCGTGGCCGGGTCGACCAGTTCGACGATCCAGGCCGGCAGGCGCTGGTCGCCGCCATCGAGCAGCTGGTCATCGCCGCCCACGTCGTACCACACCGTGCCGCCCACCGAGGCGCTGAGCTGCACCTTGTTGGGCACGCGGCAGACGTTCTGGGTGATCGCCGGATCGCACTCGGGCAACGCGGTGACATCGCCCTCGAACGCGGCGCGCTCGGCCGGGCTGGGGCCATGCGGTGCATCTTCGCCACCGCCCTGGACCAGCACCGCGTTGTGCACGGTGCTGCCATTGGCCGCGTCGGCGCCGACCTTCACCTTGACCGTGATCGCATCGGGCAGGGTCGCACCGGCAGCGATCAGCGTGCTGCTGCGGCACACGAAGCGCTGTGCACCGACCGCGCCCTCGCACAGCCAGCCGTTGCCGGTCGGCGTGTCGAGCAGGGTCAGGCCGACCGGCAGGCGGTCATGCACTTCGTAGCCGGCCAAGGTCTGGCGTGGGCCGATGTTGCGCACCTGGATCTGGTACTCGGCGGCATGGTTGACGGTGAACACCGCCGTGGTGGCGTGCTTGCTGACCACCAGGTCCGGGGTGTCGGCCACTTCGCCGAAGTTGTTCTGCACCGACTGCATGCCCGCGCCCAGCACGACCTGGCTGATCGCCGACGGTACCGTCGTGCGGTCGGTGGCCACGCCGACCACGCTGCCCTGCACGGTGCCCGGGCTGGTGATGCCGTTGGTGGTGTAGGCCGGCTGGTCCGGTTCGGTCAGCACGTAGCTGCCCGGGCGCAGGTTGGGGAAGCTGTAATTGCCCTGCGCATCGGTGCGGGTGGTGAGGTTGACCGGCTGCCCGGCGTCATCGGTGCCGGTCAGCACGATCTGCACGTCGGCGATGCCGGTTTCGTCGGCGTCGATGCTGCCGTTGTCGTTGTTGTCGTAGTACACGCGGCCGGCGATCGAGGCGATCGGAATCTCGCCGAAGTTGTAGGCCGCGGCCGCCTCGTTGCTACCCAGCGCGATCGCGTTGATCGCCGACGGCACGGTGTCCGGCGAGGTCGCGGTGCCGCCCTTGTCGCCGGGCACGGTGATGCCGTTGAGGGTGTTGGTCGGCTGGGTCGGTTCAGTCACCACGTAGGTGCCCGGCAGCAGGCCGACGAAGGCGTAACTGCCATCGGCGGCGGTGGTGGTGGTCAACTGCACAGGCTGGCCGTTGCGGTCGGTGCCGGTGAGCACGATCTCCACGCCCCCCAGGCCGGTTTCGGTCGGGTCGATGACGCCGTCATTGTCCACGTCCAGCCAGACCCGCCCGGCGATCGAGCTGCCGTTGGGGTTCTCGCCGAAGTTGAAATTCTCGCCATCGGCCCCGCGGCCCAGGTCGATCCCGGCGATGCGGTCGGTGTTGGCCGCGTCCGGTCCGCCCGGACTGGCCACGCCGGTGCCCGCCACGCAGGTACCCATGGCGCAGGTCGCGCCACCGATGGTGCCGGCGTTCACGGCGCTAGGACGGTTGGTATAGGGGCCGTTGGGCAACGGCTCGCGCACGCTGTACAGCACGTGCGGGTCCAGGTCGTCGAAACGGTAGTGGCCGTTGGCGTCGGTCTGCACGGTGGCCAGCACCGCGCCGGTGCTGGCGTCCAGCAGCTCCACGCTGGCACCGACGATGGCGCTGTCGGTGCCCACCGTGCGCTGGTTGTTGAAGTCCAGGTCCACATACACGTAGCCGGACAGGCTCGGGCGACGCACTTCGGGGAAGTTGTAGTTCACCGCCACCGCGCCGACGCTGCCGATCGTGCCACCGGGCACGGCCACGTCGGCACCCAGCAGCACCACGTAGCGGCTGTCCGGGCGGCCGGCCTGGTAGCTGTCCGGGTTGAAGGTCGCCGCCTGCGCGCCACTGGTGGGCGGGTCGATGCGGCCATTGGCATAGCCGGTCGGCTGCACTTCCAGCACGGTGTAACCGGCCGCGTCGGACGGGGCCAGGTTGTCGAAGCGGTACTGGCCGTTGGCGTCGGTGGTGACGGTCAGGTTGACCGCCTGGCCGTAGGCATCGGTGCCGCTCAGGCGGATCGACACACCGGCGATGCCGGCTTCACCGGGTTGCACGGTGCCGCCGTTGCCGGCGGCCTGGTCGCTGTCCACGAACACCTTGCCGGCCAGCGACAGGTTGACCACGTCCAGCGGCACATCGACGATGTCGTTGGCCGGGTTCTCGTCGACCTGCTCGGTGCTGATCTGCGCATGGTTGCTGGAACTGCCACGCGGTGCGGTGCTGCCGGCCGGCAGCTGCGGCCACATGGCCGGCACCAGAATGCGGACCTGGCCGGGGTTGCCGGTGGCGAAGGTGGTGTCGCCCACTTCGCAGGTCACCACCCGGTCGAGCACGCTGCACGTGCCGCTGCCATCGGGGGTGGACCCGGCGTAGGCCGGACCCTGCTTCTGCCAGGTGACCGGCCCGGTCACCTGCACACCGGCCGGCAGCGTATCGGTCACCACCGTGCCGGTACCGCGCAGCTGCGCGGTGGCGCTGCGGTCACGCGAGAGGCTCTGGCCTGGGCCATTGTTGACGCCGGTGATGACGTACCAGAACGGCTGGCGCACGGTGACGCCGGCCACGCTGGCCGGCAGTGCCACGCTCGGGGAGGCCCCCGGCGACACGGTCACCATGGTCTTGCGCACGGTCATGTCCGAGCGCATGAACACGCTGGTGGTTTCGGTGGTGCTGTTGTCGGCGCGGTTGGCATCGCCGGCGGTCAGGTCGGCGCCCTGTCGGGTTTCAGCCGAGTGTGTCAGCGCGGTGTTGCTCAAGGTGTCGCCGCCGCCGCCCGGGGCGCTGTCGTAGCGGTAGCGCAGGAACAGCGCGCTCTCCGCGCCGGCGGCCACGGTGCCCTCTTCATTGCTGCCGGCAAAGCCGGCGCCCGGCATCAGGCAGTCCAGCACCATCGCGCTGCTGCCGTTGCCGGTGAACGGGTTGCTGCCTTCCACCACGCTGCAGCCGGCAACGTTGAAGCTGCCACCGGCCGTCGTCGATGCACCGATGAAGGTCACCGTGCGGCCATCCGGCGGCACCAGACTGTCGCGGATGCGGGTATCGCTGGCCAGCGACGGGCCCTGGTTGCCCACCGTCACCCGGTAGGTGAGGTAGTTGTTGGCCGGCACCTGGGGGTCGAAGCCCAGCGGGTCGATGCCACCGGCAAAGCCCTGGTCGTTCTTCTGCACCAGCAGGTCGACCCGGCCTTCGCCGAAGGTCAGCCGCGCTTGCTTGGTGTCATCGGCCGCGGTGCTGACCAGGTTGTAGTTCCAGCTGCCGTTGGCATCGCTGCCGGTGGCGCCATCGGGGAAGCTGAAACCGGCCACGTTGTCGAACACACGCCCGGTGTTGCTGGCGTTGACGTTCGGGCGGATGCCCAGATTGACCGTGTCCACTGCGCCATTGGCCAGCGCCACGGCCGGGCAGGTCAGGGTCAGCGTGCGCGGGCTCGCGGTATCGGTATTGCGGTAGGAAATGCCGCCGGCGGTGTTGCTGGCGGTAATGCCCGTCTCCATCGCGGTGATGGTGCAGGCCTGGTTGTTGGAGGCAAGACGCGCGTTGACCAGCACGAAGCCGCTGTCACCGGCCGGCAGGGTGAAGGTATCGGTGAAGGCGACCCGCGGAATCGCCGACGGGCCCTGGTTGCGGTACTGGATGCGATAGTCGGCGACCACGCCGGCGCGGCCGCTGTTGTCGCCGCTGGTGATCACCTTCTCGACAGTCTGCATGTTGGCCACGCGCTCCACGCGCAGCCAGTCGGTGGCGTAGTTGTCGCTCCAGTCCGATTCGCCCACCGAGCCGGTGATGCGGCCATCCACGCCGACGCCGGCGCGATTGCAATGGAAGTGGCCCGACGCCGGCACCGTGCCGGCCGCCACGCAGGCAGCGTTGGCACCGCTGGCGGCGGTCTTGCCCACGCTGTCGAAGAGGATGCCCGGGGTGTTGCCGGCCGTGCGCAGGCGCAGGCGGATCACCGCGGTGGCGTTGCGTGCCAGCACCGCGTTGCCCGATTCGCAGATCAGGCTGCCGTTGTTGATGCGGCAGTTGGCCGCCGGCCAACCGGCCGGCGCGGTGATGTCCACCACGGTGCGGTTGTTGTCCAGGAAGCCCGGCAGCGGGTCGTTGACCACCACGCCGGCGGTATCGGCACCGCTGTTGCGCACGGTCAGCAGGTACTCGGCCCAGGTTTCGGTGACGCCCACCACCTTGTCGCCGCCGGCTTCGGTGCTGGCGACCTTGGTGATCGACAGGTTGGCCGCATCGTCGGTGGCGCGGATGCCGCTGCCGGCGCAGTCGTTGCTGGTGATCTTGTCCAGGTTGACGCCGCTGTCGGTGGTCGGCTCCAGCGCGGCCGGGCCACCGCCGGGTGCCGAACCGCCGGTGCAGGCATTGTTGGTCAACAGACCGGCCGCGCGCGCACGGGTGGTCATCACCAGCGTGGCAAATGCATTGCCGTTGCCGGTACCGGTAGCGACGGCCACCGGATAGGGGCCGGTGAAATCGCAGGTCACCACCTGACGCGTGCCCGGGGTGTACGCGGCGGGCACCGCCGAACAGGTGAACGGCCCGGTGGTGGCGATGAATTCCTCGCCATCGGCCAGCACGTCCACGATCTGCGCACCGGCGGTGATACGGGCCGGACCGTTGTTCCACAGGCGCAGGGTGGAGGTCATGTTGCTGGCCGAGGTGGTACCGACCGGCACCACTTCGCCGTTTTCGTTGCTGCCCAGCTTGCTCTTGGCCAGGCGCAGGTCGGCGCCATCGGCGAGCACGGTCAGCGCGGTGGTGGCGATGTTGTTGTTGGTGCCGTGGGTGGCATCGTTCGGATCAGGAGTGAGCGCCGACTGGATCTGCACGGTGGCGGTGACATTGCCGGGCGTGGCCGGGGCCGTCGCCTGGATCTGCAGGATGTCCTTGCTGCCGGCCGGCATCGCACCCGTGCGCGTACAGGAGAAGGTGGTCGGGGTCGGGCTGGTGCAGGTCCAGTTGGACGGCAGCGAACCGGTGCCGGTGAAGCTGAAGCCGGCCGGCAGCTGGCCCGTCACGCTCACGCCGCTGGAGGCTTCCGGGCCAAGGTTCTCTGCGGTAACGGTGAACACCACCGGCCCGTCGGTGGCGGCCGGGGCCGGTGAGGCGACCATTGCCACGGTCACGTCGGCACCGGTGGTCACCACGGTGTTGGCAGTGGCCACGTCGTTGTCCGGACGCGGGTCCGGGGTGCCGATGGCGGCCACGCGCGCGGAATTGGTGACCGCACCGCTGGACACGTTGGCCTTGGCGCGGAAGGTGAACGTCCGGGTCATCCCGTTGGCGAGGCTGCCGGCGTGGGTGGCCGTGGTGGTGCCGTAATTGAAGGTCCAGCCGGTGCCGCTGAAGCTGCCCGGGACCACCGCGAAGCCGGCCGGCAGCGTGTCGATCACCTGGAAGTTGGTGGACGGGCTGGGGCCGGCGTTGCGCACGGTGAGGGTGTAGGTCACCTCGCCACCGGCGATCACCGAGGCCGGGCTGCCGCTTTTGGTCAGCGCCAGATCGGCGCCGGCGGTCAGCGTGGTGTTCTGTTCGAGGCGGTTGTTGGCCGGGTTGCTGTCACCGGCGAAGAACGGATCGGCGTTGGTCAGGCTGGCGACCGGCGCGGTCGGGGCCGGCAGGGCGGACGCGTTGCCGATCGCCGCCACCACCTTGGTGGTGCCCGGCTGTGCGTTCTGGGTATCGACCTTGAGCTGGAAACTGATGCCACCGGCGGCCTGGCCGGGGAAACTGGCGTAGCGGCAGACGATGCGGGTATCGGTCTGCGCAGTACAGGCGGCAGGCAACTGGTAGGCGCGGGTATCGGCCGGCAGATCGAAGATCGCCGCCACGCCGCTGGCGGCGGCGGTATCGCTGTTGGACAGGGTGACGTCGTACACCACGATCGCCCCGACCGGGGCCGGATCGCTGCTCGCCGTGCCCGACGCGGTACCGTCGCCGCGCAGCCAGCCGCTGGTCGAGTCCGACAGCTGCGACACGCTGAGGTTGGCCGCCCACGCGGCCGGTACCAGCAGTCCGCCCAGCAGGCATGCGCACAGCAGCTGCCAGCCACGTACGCGCCACGACGAACCCCACGACGATGCGATGCCTGCGACGGCATCCGTCCGAACCTGCTGCTTGTGCACGACTGTTCCCCTGCTGGCGACAAAGCCAGGGCCGCAGCCGCGATTGCAGACCGGCCTCCCTGGCATTCATGGCGCGCCGTCGACGACGGACGCGCGGCCTCGGCCGGTTGGCCGGAGGCGGCAGGGATTCTGGTGAGGACGGCGTGCAAAAGCAGTGCCAGCACCTCACGATTGCTCTCACTTGCTCACACGCACCCATGCGTCGGGCTCAGGACACCTCGTCGGTCCACAGGTAGCCGGCCCCGCGCAACGCGCGCACCGGCAGGGTCAGGCCGATGCCGCCGCGCACCCGCGCACGCAGTCGATGCACCAGCACCTCAAGCCGATGTGGATCGAAGTCCCAAGGCTCATCGGTGACCGCTGCGATCAGGGCTTCGCGTTCGATCGGGCGACCCGGCTCGGCCATCAGTGCGCGCAGGAAGCCACGCTCGGCCCGGGTGATGGCCAATACCGCGCCGTTGGGCGCCCGCAGGTCCCAGCCGTCGGCCTGCATTCGCCAGCTACCGGCGGCAGGTGCGGCATGGGCGATCGGTGCCGCCGTGGGCAAGCGGCGACGCAGGCTGGTGAGTGCGGCGGCCAGCAGGTCGCCATCCAGCGGTTTGACCAGGTAGACATCGGCACCGAGCGAGAGGCCGTGCGCCATCTCATGGGTGCTGCCACGCCCGGTAAGCATCACGATGCCGATATCGGCGATCCGGCGCAGATGCCGGGCCACCGCATAGCCGTCTTCGCCGGGCAGGCCGACGTCGAGCACCACGATGTCGCAGCGGCCCACCGCCAAGGCCCGGTACAGCGCCTCGGCACTGTCCAGTCCCGTCACCTCGGCGCCACGCCAGCGCAGGTCGTCCACGCTGAGCGCCAGCAGCTCCGGATCATCCTCGACCACCCAGACCCGGAGCCCGTGCAGATCCCCCCGTGTCGCCGCCGGCGTCGTGCCGTCGTCCTCGTCCTGCATTGCCACCACGTGTGTGTCCGCTCCCCAGCGCCAGCACCCAGTGTAGGCCACGACCGGCGGTCGTGGCCTACCTGCGGCTCATTCGGCCGGAACGCCCATTTCCTTCAGCAGCTCGGGCGCCGGGTAGACCTTGGCCAGCAGCCAGCGCAGGTAGCGCATGTCCACGTGCACGGCACGCTTGTAGCGCGGGTCGAACCACCAGCTGGCGCTGACCGACTCCCAGTTGCTGTCGAAGTTCAGCCCGATCAGCTCGCCCTTGGCATTGAGCACCGGCGAGCCGGAGTTGCCGCCGGTGGTGTCCAGGTTGGTCAGGAAGTTGACCGTCTGGGTCTTCAGCACCGGGTCGGCGGTGGAGCCGAAATCGCCCTTGGCGATGGCCGCCAGCAGCGGCTTGGGGGCATCGAACGGGTAGGCGTTGGTGTTCTTCTCGACGATCCCGGCCACGGTGGTGACCGGGTCGAAATGCACCGCATCGCGCGGCGACAGCGCCTCGACCTTGCCGTAGCTGATGCGCAGGGTGCGGTTGGCATCGGGGTACACCGCGCGGCCCTGCTTGGCCCGCCACGCGAACAGCGCCTGCATGTAGGCCGGGCGCAGGCGCAGCTGCTCGCCGGCGCGGGTCTTGCTCTCATCGTCCAGGCGCAACTGCGCGGCCACCAGCGGCCCGGCCAAGTCGATCAGCGGATCGCGGGCCAACGGCTTGCCGTCCCGTGCCGCAGCCAGGCGCGACAGACGCTCGGACTCATCGCCCAGGCGGGTGCCGGCGTACAGGCTGTCCAGCGCCTTGGCCAGCGCGGCCGGGGTACGGCCAAAGGCGGCGTCGTACTCGGGCACGCGCTGCGCGTCGGGCAGCTGCTGGTAGCGGGTCAGCAGGGTGGTCAGCAACGCCTTCTCCACTGCCGGCGCGTAGCGGCGCTGCACCTGCTTCAAGGTGCCTTCAATCAACGCCAGATCGCGCTGCTGGTAGCCGCTCTCGCGCTCGGCATCGGGCTTGGCCGACTCGATGCGCAGCCGCTCAAGCATGAGCGCCGAACGCAGCAGCTGGCTCTGCGCCGACAGCAGGTCCAGCAGCAGGTCGCGTTCGCCCACCGATGCGCCCTGCGACAACGACCCGAGCAGGGCCTGGATGTCGCCCTGGTAGCTGGCATCGGTGGCCTTGAGCATCGCCGCTTCGTCGCTGGCGCGCTGGGCCTTGGCATCGCTGCGCACCAGGCCCTCCAGCTCGCCGGCGGCACGCTTGCGGTTGTTCTTCAGTGACTGCAGCTGCGAGGCATAACGCGTGCGCGCCTGTGCATCCTTGGCGCTGGCCGCCTCGATGGTGTCGATCATCTGCTGGAACACCGCCACCCGCCGCGGCAGCACCGCATCGATCTGCCCGGCGAATTCGGCGGCGGTGCGATGGCGGTAGGTGATGCCGGGGTAGCCGGCCAGCATCGCGTAGTCACCGGTCCTGGGCCCATCGATGGCCATCTTCAGGTGTGCCGGCGGCTGGTACGGCACGTTGTCCGGGCTGTACGGCGCCGGCTTGCCGTCCTTGCCGACATACGCGCGCAGCAGGGTGAAATCGCCGGTGTGGCGTGGCCACATGAAGTTGTCGATCTCATCGCCGTAGTTGCCGATCGCGCGCGGCGGCGCGTACACCAGCCGCACATCGCTCAGTTCCAGCTGGCGGATGCGGTAGAAATCGGTGCCGTAGTACATGTCGGCCACGCTGCAGCGCACGTTGCCCTCCTTTTCGCACTCGGCCACCAGCTGCTTGCTGGCGCGGTCGACCGCATCGAAATAGGCACGACCGGTCTGGCCGCGCGCACCGGCCAGCACTTGATCGGTGACCTTGTCAAAGCCGGTGGTGACCAGCACGCGGAAGTCCGGGTTGGCCGCGCGCTCATCGCTGCGGCCCTGGGCGATGAAGCCGTCGTTGATCAGGTCGTGCTCGGGCGAGCTGTTGTACTGGATCACACCCATCGCGACATGGTGGTTGGTCAGCAGCAGCCCGTCGCCGGACACGAACGAGCCGGTGCCGCCACCAGCGCGTACCACCGCGCTCAGCGGCGGCGCGGTGACGTTGGCCAGGTCGGCCGGGTCGCCCTTGAAGCCGGCCGCCTTGAGCGGTTTGGCCAGTTCCGGCAGCTGGGTCGGCATCCACATGCCTTCATCGGCGTGGGCGCCGGCGGCGAGGGTGAGGCCCAGGGCCAAGGCGGTGGGCAGGGCTTTACGTGGCGACATGGGCACATCCGGTACGTCAGAACAGTCGGGAACCTTAGCCTCGGGGACGCTGTGGGGCAACGCCCGATGGTCAGGGGTGCGCGACGCTCCTACAATCGCGTTTTTCTGCACAACGGACGTCCGCAGATGATCGTCGGTATCGACCTGGGCACCACCCATTCCCTCATCGGTGTCCATTCCACAGAAGGCCCCCGGCTGTTCCCCAACGCGCATGGCGAGCTGCTCACCCCTTCGGTGGTCAGCCTGGCCGACGACGCGGTGCTGGTCGGGCAGCCGGCCCGCGACCGCCTGGTCAGCCACCCGCAGCACAGCGTGGCCAACTTCAAGCGCTGGATGGGGAGCGACCGCGAAGTGCGCCTCGGCAGCCGCACGTTCCGTCCCGAAGAACTGTCCGCGCTGGTGCTGCGCTCGCTGCTGGCCGATGCCGAGGCCGCGCTCGGGCACCCGGTGGAAGAGGCGGTGATCAGCGTGCCGGCCTACTTCTCCGATGCCCAGCGCAAGGCCACGCGCGCGGCCGGCGAGCTGGCCGGCATCCGCGTGGAACGGCTGATCAACGAGCCCACTGCCGCAGCGCTGGCCTACGGCCTGCAGCAGCGTGACGAGGAAGGCCGGGTGCTGGTGTTGGACCTGGGCGGCGGCACCTTCGACGTATCGATCCTGGAGCTGTTCGACGGGGTGATCGAGGTCCACGCCAGCGCCGGCGACAACTTCCTCGGCGGCGAGGATTTCCTGCAGGTGCTGGCCCAGGCCTTCCATGCCGAGAACGGCCTGGACCCGGCCAGCCTGTCCAGCGCCGAGCAGGCCCAACTGCTGCGCCGGCTGGAGCTGTTCAAGCGCGAGTTGAGCCAGCAGGGCGACGGTCGCCTGGAGATCGCGCTGGGCAGCCGGCAGCTGTCCTGGCAGCTCGACGAAGCCCGCTACGCCCAACTGTGCGAGCCGCTGCTGCAACGCATGCGTGCGCCGATCGAGCGCGCCATCCGCGACGCCCGGCTCAAGCCCGAAGCGCTGGATGACATCGTGCTGGTCGGTGGCGCGGTGCGCATGCCGATGATCAGCCGCCTGGTCACGCGCATGTTCGGCCGCCTGCCGTTGCGCCACATCCACCCCGACCAGGCCATCGCGCTGGGCGCCACGGTGGCCGCCGGCCTCAAGAGTCGCGACCTGAGCCTGCAGGAGATCGTGCTCACCGATGTGTGCCCGTACACGCTGGGCACCCAGGTCTCGCGACGCGGGCCCGATGGCAGCGAACGCAGCGGCTATTTCCACCCGATCATCCAGCGCAACAGCGTGGTGCCGGTCAGCCGCGAGGACCGCTTCTTCCCGGTCCGCGACGACCAGCGCGAAGTGGTGATCGACATCTACCAGGGCGAGAGCCCCACGGTGGACAAGAACATCAAACTGGGTGAGTTGCGGGTGCCGTTGCCGCGGCTGGGCACGGCCGCCGAAAAAGCCGTCACCACCCGCTTCACCTACGACGTCAACGGCCTGCTGCAGGTGGAAGTCACCCAGGACGCGACCGGCACCCGCCACGAGCTGATCCTGGAACAGAACCCCGGGCTGCTCTCCGCGCAGGACATCCGTGACCGCCTGCTGGCCCTGCAGGGCCTGAAGATCCATCCGCGCGACCAGCAGCAGAACCTGGCCACGGTGGCGCGCGCCGAGCGCCTGTACGAGGAATACCTCGACCAGCGCGACCTGCTGCAGTCGTGGCTGGAGCAGTTCCGGCATGCGCTGGACAGCCAGGACATCAAGCGCATCGACCAGCACCGCGGTGAGCTGTCCGCGGCCATGGACGCACTGGAACGCGACGCATGAGCTGGGGCCACGCGGCCCTCGACCTGGCGGAGGACGCGGACGAGCGCGCGGTGAAACGCGCCTACGCCAAGCGTCTGCGCACCACGCGGCCGGATGACGACCCGGTGGGCTTCCAGCAGTTGCACGAGGCCTACCAGGCCGCGCTGAGCTGGGCGCAGTACCGTGCGCAGTGGCAGGATCAGGAAGACGACGAAGGCCGGCACGACCTGTCGCCGGTGCCGGTCGCCGACATCGCGCAGGGGCTGCAGCGGGACCAGGCAATGGCGAGCGCCGCCGAACCCGGGACCACGCCGGCGCCGGTCGAGGAAGTCATGGCCGCGGCCGACGCACCGGGAGCACACGACCCGGTGCTCACCCTGGACGATGGTGACACCACCTACCCTGCTGCCGCCCATGCGGATCCTTCCGCACCGGATCGGGTACCGGTTCCGCTCCCACAGCCAGCGGCCCCGCCGGTCGATCCCGACGTCGTCGCGCGGCGGATCATCAACRAGGCCCAACAGTCCGAGCCACCCGCGTTCGAGCGCTGGCTGCAGCTGCGTCCGGAACTGTGGTCGCTGCGCGACAAGCCGCTGATCGGCGACGCCGTGCTGGCCGCGCTGCTGTCCAGGGAAGTGCCGATCCACATCGGCAATTTCGAGCTGCTCTCGCAGTGTTTCTGCTGGAACGAGGTGGGCAGCGGACTGGACCCCTACGATGCCGACGCGTGTCGGCTGCGCCTGCATCGTCTGTGGGTATTGCAGCCGCGCAACCACGCTGCGCTGGGGCGGTTCCTGCATCGCGATGGCGTACCGCTGGACCCGGAAAAAGCCCGCATCCGCCTGGATCGCCTGACGCGTCCGTGGGCGCGGTGGCAGTCGCTGTGGAGCGCCTGCTGGCCGGAACGGGTGAGCGCAATGCGTGACACCCTCGCCCGCCTGGACATCCACGATGCCAGCGACGCGCCGCCGCCGCTACGGCGCGAGCAGGTCGCCTTCTGGCTGGCCCTTGCCGATCGCAGCACGCTGGGGTGGGTCCGCATGCAGGTCGCACTCCTGCGCAGTGCCCTGTTGGCCGTGATCGTCATGGCCGTCGTGCCGCTGCTGGGCATGCTCGTCAACCTGACCCCTACCCGTCGCAGCGGCGGCTTCATCCCGCCGTTGGGCATGGCCGAGTTCGTGCAGATCGGCCTGGTCGCCGCGGCCGCGGTGCTGGCGTTGGGTGCGGTGTTGCCGGCGCTGCGCGCCATCGCGCAGTGGCAGATTGCCGACGAGGACCCCGCCGTGCGCTGGCCGCACCTGAAGCTGTGGCTGATCCCGCTGCTGGCGATTACGGCGCTGCTGGTGATCCACGTCGCCGACGCCCGCGTTGCCGGCAGTGCGCTGGCGTGGCTGACGCTGGGCCTGTCGATCCGGCGCTGGTGGCATCGCGCCGGCTACGTTTTCCAGTTCAACGGCTGGCTGCTGCTCGGGATCTGGCCGTTCCTGAAACTGGGTGGGCTGGCGCTGATGTTCGGCGAGATCGCCGTGGCCGGCGCACTGCTGGCCTGGACGGTGGATGCGATGACCAAGGTCGTGCATCGATGAGGCGCCGCGCAGCTCGCCCCGGGCCGGCGCGTCCGGGCGCCGCGCGCGCGCTGCGCCTTGAACAGCGCGCATGAGCTGGGATCTGACCTGGCTGGGCTTGGATGACGGCACACCGGTCGACGTGCGCGCGGTCAAGCGCGCGTACGCGCAACGGCTGCGGGTTAGCCGGCCGGACGACGATCCGGAGGCGTTCCAGCACCTGCACGCGGCCTACCAGGATGCGCTGGCGTGGGTGCAGGCGCAGGACGATGGCCCTCCCCCTTCCGGCGGGCGCGCCCATGCCCGTGCCCGTGCCGACGCGCCTGCAGCGGCCCCGGCCCGGCCATCGGCACCGGCAGTGTATGTCGACGCGGTAGGCAGCCGCATCGCCGCCTTCGCCAGGGAGCACGACGCAGCCACGCTCGAGGCCTGGCTGCAGCAGCAACCGGAACTGTGGTCGCTCGGCGACAAGCCGGCCATCGGCGAGGCCGTGTTGCAGGCCCTCCAGGCCGGCGACCCACCGCTGCCGCCGCCGGTGGTCGCCTGCCTCACCGCATGCTTCGCCTGGGACGACCTGGGCGGGGACATCGATCGCTGGGACCTGGAGGCCGCCGTGCGCCGTTGGCACCAGGCCTGGCTGCTGTCGCCGCAGGGCGCCGCCAGCCTGGCCCAGCGCTACCTGGACGTCACCGACAGCCTGCTGCTGCCCGACAGCAGCGTGCTGCGCAGCCTGCGCCAGGACCGCCCGTTGTGGCGCAACCTGCTGACCACGCTGGTGCCCCCGCGCGTCAACGAAGCCATCGGCGTGCTGAGCGCCCTGGACTTCTGGACGACCCGGGAGACACCGCCTGGCCTGGCCCCCGCCCAGGTCGCGTTCTGGGCGCGCTTCGGCAACGAGGGCGATCGCATCCACCTGCTCAGCGGCGCGCTGCGCGCCGGCACGCTTGCCGCCTTCTGCGGGCTGGTCTGCCTGTGGGGCGTGCTGGGCAGCTGGCCGTTGCCGCCGTCCGGCGATGGCCAGTTCAGCGGCACCCAGCGCGCCATCCTGATCATGCTGATCGGAACGCTGTTCGTGCCGACGCTGTGGTTGTCCGGCGTGGCCCTGCGCGCACTGGTGCGTTGGCAGCGCGCGCCGGAACAGATACCCACCGCCCTGCCCGGGTTGCGCATCCTGACCATTCCGCTGCTGGTCGCCAGCGCCATGGGCAGCCTGTGGCTGGCCCTGAGCCTGACCCCCGGCATCCCGGTGGCCGCGCTGGCGGGGCTGCTGGTGGCCAACGCGATCATCCTGCACGTAGCGTGGCAGCGGCTGCTGGCCCGCTGCGGCCCCTTCACTCCCAACGCCGATGATTTCCGGGGACTCTAGCGCGTATTGGCGCTGCTGACCATCGTGCCCGCCTGGGGGATGGCGCTGGTGTGGTGGGCGCAGGACCTGCACCAGCACCGCGACCGGCTGCGCTGGTCCAATCGCACGGCTCACGACCCCCGGTCATGAGCTGCCGATGACGCGCCGACGCAGGTGCGCCGTCGCCCGTTACTTCTCCCGCCGCCAGTTCAACGACCCACGGTTTTCCACCGTGCTCGATTCCACTTCCAGATCGAAGCCGCGACGCAGCAGGTACTTCAGCGTCAGCACCGAGCCGCTGCCCACCAGCGACACGCCGTAGCCGACGTACAGCTTGGGCGAGATGTACTTGCCCACGCCGATCACCGACCCGCCCAGCGCGCGCGACTGGCTCACCCCTGCATCGTCCAGGCCAAGCTTGGCGCCCAGCTGCGCGGCCAGCAGGCCGCTGCCGGCCGACAGCGCCGCCGAGGCGGCGTTGACCTGCTGGGCCTGGTCGCTGCTGGCACCGGTCAGGCTGCGTCCCAGCACGAGGAAGGCCAGCGCTTCGGACTGCGACATCGCCGGGTCCGACCACACATCCACGCGCGGCGACTGCGCGCGGCCGGTGACGTCGATACCGGCGGTGACATCGCCGATCTTGCGCTCGGCGCGGATGTTGATGCGCGGGTCGGAGACCGCGTTGTAGTTCCAGTTGAGGTTGCCGCGGGTGATGGTCAGGTCCTGCCCGTAGGCCTTGTAGCGGCCACTGACTTCCAGCCCGCCATTGGCGGTCATCTCGCGGCCCGGCCGCGCCCACACCTGCATCTTGCCGCCGAGCGCGCCCTTCAGGCCGAAGCCGCTCATCTTGACCTTGTCGCCCAGGCTCACGGTCAGGTCCATGTCCAGCGGCGAGGTCGGGGTTTCTTCCGGATCGACCGGATCGAGCACCACCACGTCCTCGGACACCGACGTGCCGCGATCCAGGCGCTCCAGGTCGAGGTCGGCCTCGGGCACGTGCACGGTGCCGCGCAGCTCCATGGTCTTGCCGGCCAGGCCGAAGTCCAGGTCCGGATTGGCGATCACACGCAGTTCGCTGGTGTTGGCCAGCAGCACGTTTTCGCCATGGATGTGCAGCTTGAGCGGCTGCGCATCGCCAAACCACGACAGCCCGCCATCCACATACAGCGTGCCCTTGCCCGAATTGGCCTGCGCGCTGATCTTGGCCGAGCCGTCGGGCTGTGCGGTGAAGCTGCCCTTGCCTTCATCGAAGGTCAGGCCCAGCGCCGGGAACTCACCCTTGAACCTGCTCAACGTGGCCTCGCCGCCCAGCGACGGCGTGCCCCGCGTGCCGCGCAGGCTCACGTGGCCTTCGATCAGCCCGGTGGGGCGCACGATGTCCGGCGAGAACAGTTCCAGCCAGTACAGCCGCGCGATGTTCATGTACAGCTCGCCATTGAGCGGCGCGCTGGCATCCCAACCGGTCTGCACCTTGGCATCGACGAAGCCATCGCCCTGGAAACCGACGCCGAGCTTGCCGTTGATCTGCGCCTGGGTCATTTCCACGTCCACCGAGAAGTGGTCGTAACGCACCAGTTCGCCGCGTGCGTTGTCGCCCAGGCGGATGCCGCCTTCCGCCGAGGCGATCTTGGCGCTGCCTTCCCACGCATTGCCGCGCGGACGGATGCGACCATCCAGGGTCAGCTCGCCACGCAGGTACATGCGGCGACCGGATTGCGGCGGCAGCCACGGCTGCACCAGTGCCAGCGGCAACGCATCGCCGCGCACCACCAGGCCGTCGCGCGGCCAGTTCGCACTGGCGCACAGCGCACCGCCGGTGGCCGCGCCCAGGCAGGCATCGCTGAGGGTGAAGGTGCTGCCCTGCACGCTGAAGGTGGCCGGCGTGCGCAGGCTCCACGCATCGCCCTTGACCGGTGCGATGCGCAGCGCGCCCAGCTCGCCACGCCATGCCTGGCCCTGCTGGCGCACGCTGCCGCTGAGCGCGACCGCGCCCAGTTCGTTCCGGGTCTGCGCATCCAGGCGCAGGTTGGACACGCTGCCGCGCGCATCCACGTTGAGCGTGTCCAGCAGCATCCCGACCTGCACCTTGCTGCCCTGCACCGCCAGCGTGCCGCTGTCACCCTGCCATGGCAGGCGGCCCTTGATGCTGATCGCCTCGGCGCTCCAGTCGTCCCAGCGCAACCCGCTGCCGACCAGGTCGGCGGTGATGTCCGGCGCGCTGCGCGGTCCCTTCACCAGCACGTGGCCACGCAGGCTGCCGCTGCTGCCGGGCAGCAGGTCGTCCAGCTGCACCGGTTGCAGCTGTGCATCGATATCCAGGCGGTCGCCGACCGACCCCTTCGCGGTCAGGCGGCTGTTGCCCAGTGCCAGGCTGAGGTTGCCCTCGCCCTGTTCGCCGCGCAGCGCGAACTTGCCCTGCGCATCCAGCGTGCGCTTGCGCAGCGTGCCCTTGATCCCGGGCACGTCGACGGTGGCTTCATAGCTGCCGGCGGTGCCGGCCGGGCTGCCCGTCGGCGGCGGCAGCTGGCGGCCCTTGGAGGCCAGCGCGCCGGACAGCTTGCCGTCCCAACCCGGGGCGAAATAGCCCGGATCGAATCCGGCCAGCTTGATCGCCACGTCCCAGTCCAGCTGCGGCGCCCAGGCCACCTGGCCGGTCACATCCAGCGACCCGCCCGGGGTACTGGCCTGCACCTGTTTGATCGAGGCGGCCTGGTCGTTGCCGCGCACATCGAACTGCAGGTCGGCGGTCTGCTTCTCGCGCTCCACCGACGCATTGCCCACGGCCGCCCAGTTCTTCAGCGTACCGGCCAGGCCTAGCCGTGCTTCCTTCAACGTCACCGGTACCGGCGCAGCCGCGCCGGCGGTGGTGGTGTCGGCCGCAGGCACGAAGGTCAGGTCGTTGGCGACGATGGAGAAGCGCAGGCTGGCGTTTTCCTTGTCGGTGAAATCCGCCTTGCCCTGCAGCCGCGCCTGACCACCAAAGGCCTTGATCTGCAGCGGCGCCACGGTCAGCACCTGGTCGGCCAGGCCGACCTTGGAGGGCGCCAGTTCCACCGCGATGTCGCCCTGCTTGAAGCTACCCTGCAGGTTGGCCTGACCGCCCTTGCCATCGGCCTGCACGTCCAGCGCCATCGGCGTGCTGGTGGTCGCGTCCATGCCCGGCACCAGCAGCGCCAGGTCCAGCTCCTTGCTGCGGGCACTGGCCTTCCACACCGGATCGGTGCGGCCATCGAACACCAGGCTGGCCTGCAGCGGTGCCGGCGCATTGCCGGCCAGCGCGACTTCCATATGCCCCAGGTCGCCGCGCGCCACCAGCCCCAACCGCGCCGGGGTGCGCCCGCGCGGGGCCGGCAGCAGCGCGCCGATGGTGATGTCGGTGTCGTAATCGCTGCGCGGCAGGTAACGCCCGTCCACGCGGAAATCGCCCATGTCACTGTCGATCTTCAGCTGGGTCGCGCGGAATTCGCCGTTGGCGATTTCCACGCCACCACGCACCTTGGTGATGTCGATCAGCGGCTGCTGCGCCTGGGTAATGCGGAACCCGTCGATCGTGATCGTGTCGGCCTGGATCGCCAGCGGCATCTCGATCTGCGGCAGCGAATCGGGCCAGGACGGCAGCTCGAACGGCTCATCGCTCTTGGCCAGGTTCAACGTGGCGTTCTTGAGCTGCAACGCATCCAGTTGCAGCTTGCGCCCGAGCAGCGGACGGATGTCCGGATCGAGGTAGGCGCGCTCGGCGGTGAAGTGGATATCGTCGTAGCGGAAATCCACGTCGTGCAGCACCAGCGGACCGGCGACGGGGCCCTCGACCTTGCTCCAGGTCAACGTGGCGCCCACCGGCAACCGCGCCACGACCTGGGCCAGCAGCACATCGCGACCGGCCACCGTCTGCAGCAGCCAGTACAGCAACAGCAGGGCCAGCAGCACCAGGCCAAGCACGGTGAACCCGGACCACGCCCAGAAGCGCCGTTTGCGGTAGAAGCGCACGCGATGCGGCGGGGGGGCGGCAGGCGGCGTTGGCGTCGGCGTGCTCACAGGTCCGCTCCGATGTTCAGGTACAGCTGGAACTGCGAATCGGGGTCGTTCAAGCCGTGCGCGATATCCACGCGGACCGGACCCACCGGCGATTTCCAGCGCACGCCGAAGCCCACGCCGGTATGCAGGTCGATGGTGTTGTCGAACGCGCTGCCGGTGTCGACGAACACCGCCGCGCCCCACGGCCCGCCCTTGAAGTAATGCTCGTATTCGGCCGAGCCGATCACCAGGTTCTTCGCGCCCAGCGCGTACTTGTCCGGTGCCGGTGTGCGTGGGCCCACTTCACGGTAGGCATAACCGCGGATGCTGCGATCGCCACCGGCGAAGAAGCGCAGGCTTGGCGGCATCGCCACCAGGTCGCTGGTCCAGGTGGTGCCGCCTTCACCGCGCAGGATCAGGCGGTCGGTATCGCCGATGGGCACGTACCAGCGCAACACCATGTTGGCCTGCACGAAGCTGGTGTCCGAGCCCACCCCTTCCACGCCGCCGCGCAGCGTCGCGCTGCCGCTGATGCCTTTGCGCGGGAACAGGTCATCGTCGACATTGACGTAGTCGGCCACCAGCTGCGGGTACACCAGCGTGGACGTGTTGTAGACCGCATCGGTGAACTCGGTGCCCGAGGCGTAGCGCCAGCGCTCACGCAGCGCGTTGATCGAGGCGATCGCGGTCCAGTGTTCGTTGATCTCGCCACTGCGGCTGGCCGACAGCTTGAAGTTGCGCAGGTCGATGTAATCGGTCTGCTCGTCGTAGGCGCTGGCGGTGAACGCATACCAGCCATCGAGCCAAGCGAAGGCCGGGATGCGGTAGCTGGTGACCAGACTCTTGCGCTTCTGCGCGTAGTCCAGCTGGGTGTTCATCTTGTGGCCGCGGCTGTTGAGGAACCGCCGCTCCAGCCCGCCGCGCACACCGGCGCCGCTCTCGCTGCCGTAGCTCAGGCCGGCGGTGTAGATCGAGCGCTTGGCGCGGGTCAGGTTGACGTCCACCGGCACGTCGCCGTTCGCATCGGCCTGGTCCGGACGCGGCTGGATGTCGATCACGCTGAAGTAGTCCAGCTTGGTCAGCGATTCACGCAGGCGGTCCAGCTTGCCTTCGTGGAAGTAGCTGCCCTTGTCCCAGTACACCAGCGGGTCGAACAGCGTGTCGACGAAGTAATCCTGGTGGAAGCGGATGTCGCCCATGTTGTAACGGCGGCCGCTGTCCCAGGTCAGGTCGATGTCGGCGGCGTTCTCGGCACGGGTGATCTGCACCTGGCGCTGGGTGTAGTCGGCATCGAAGTAACCGCGCTCGGCCAGCCGCCGGGTCACGGTGATTTTGCTGGCTTCGTAGGTGGTGTGCTCGAAACGCTGGCCCTTGCGCGGCTTGAACTTCTCCAGGTCTTCCTGCAGGTACTGGTCCAGCTGCGCCGGCCCGGTGATGTCGATGTGCTCGCGGCGCACCAGCGTCGGCGGGCCCTTGTCGACATGGATCACCACGCGCAGGTTTTCGCCCTCGCGCGGGCTCTCGACCTTGATCACCGGATTGTAGTAACCGAACGGCTCCAGCGCCTCGCGGGTCTGGCGTTCGGCCTGGGACAACAGATACTCCAGCCGCGACTCGCCCTGCGGCTTGCCGATGGTGTCGTACAGCGACAGCGAGACCTCGATGTTCTCGATCATCTCGGCGTCGTCGCCCTTGTCCAGTCCTTTGATTTCCACCTTGTCGATCGTTCCGCGGGCGTGTGCCACCGAAGCGGTGACCAGCGACAGGAACATCAGGGGAAGGGCGTAATTCTTTGGCTGCATGGACACAGCATAACGGGCCATCGCGAGCATGCGAAATCGGCGTGGCTGTTTCAGAACGGTAGTGAAGGACCCGTTAAAATCGGGCAGCAGGTGGCTTCTGACGTTAACCGCCTCATCGATGGCAGCAGGTTGTCGGACAGAACCGTCCGCAACCGGCCGCGGCACATCACAGCGCGCGCCACGCGAGGCTGGAAATGCAGAAGGCGCGACGGCGGTGACCGTTCGCGCCTTCGGTGTTGTCAGCGGGGGCCACGCGGCCCCCGCCACCTCAGTTGGACAGGTGCTCGATCGCCGCCACGCTGCCCAGGCGGTCGCCCAGGCGCTTGAGCAGGGCCAGGCGGTTGCCGCGCAGCGCCGGATCCTCGGCGTTGACCATCACCCCGTCGAAGAACGCATCCACCTGCGGACGCAGCCGCGCCAGACGCGCCAGCACGCTGACGTAATCCTTCTGGTGCAGGCTGGCATTGCTGTCGTCGATGGCCGCTTCCACCGCTTCGGCCAGCTCGCTTTCCGCCGGCTCGGCCAACAGCGCCGGATCGACCATGCCCGGGATGTCGCCCTCGGCCTTGCGCAGGATGTTGCGGATGCGCTTGTTGGCCGCAGCCAGCGCCTCCGCTTCGGGCAGCGCGGCGAAGATGCCGATCGCATCGACACGGCGGTCGAAGTCATACAACGAGGCCGGCTTCAGCTCGGCCACCGCGTTGAAGTGCGTGGCGGGCACGCCCTTGTCGGCGTAATAGCCACGCAGGCGGTCGAGGATGAACTCGTACAGTTCCTGCGGCAACGCCTCGGTCTTGCGCTCAGCGCTGGGCTGCACGCCCGCCGGCAGGCCGGCGATGGCCGTGCCGATCAGCGMGCGCAGGTCCAGGTCGAACCCGCTCTCGATGATCGTGCGCGCCAGCCCCAACGCATTGCGGCGCAGCGCGAACGGGTCCTTGTTGCCGGTCGGCTTGAGGCCGGCGGCAAAGCCACCGACCAGCGTATCCAGGCGCTCGGCGATGGCCAGTACCTTGCCCAGCGGCGAGAGCGCGATGTCATCGCCGCCGAAGCGCGGCTGGTAAGCCTCGTCGATGGCCAGCGCCACCTCCGGCGATTGGCCACCGGTCAGCGCGTAATGACGGCCGGCGATGCCCTGCAGCTCCGGGAACTCGTTGACCATGCGCGACTGCAGGTCGTTCTTGGCCAGCACCGCGGCGCGCCTGGCCAGCACCGGATCGGCGTCCACCTGCGGCGCGATCACCTCGGCCAGCGCGACCACGCGGGCGACCTTGTCGGCCACCGAGCCCAGCTTGGCCTGGTAGGTGACGGTCTTGAGGCCGTCGCCCATCGCGTCCAGACCCTGCTTGAGGTCTTCGTCGAAGAAGAACTTGGCATCGGAGAAACGCGGACGGATCACCCGCTCGTAGCCCTTGGCCACCTCGGCCACGTCCCTGGATTCGATGTTGGCAATGCCGATGAACTTCTCGGTCAGCTTGCCGCCGGCATCCAGCACCGGGAAGAACTTCTGGTTGATCTCCATCGTCTCGATCAGCGCTTCCTGCGGCACGGCCAGGAACTCGCGCTCGAAACTGCACAGCACCGGCGCCGGCCATTCCACCAGGTTGACCACCTGCTCCAGGTTGTCATCGGTGATCCGCGCCTGGCCACCGGCCCGGGCGGCCTCGGCATTGACCTGCTCGACGATGCGCGCGCGGCGCACGTCGGCATCCACCAGCACGAAGGCGGCCTGCAGCGAGCTGACGTAGTCCTCCGGCGAAGACAGCCACACGGTCTTGTCGTGCATGAAGCGATGGCCGCGGCTCATGCGGTCGGCTTTCAGGCCCAGCAGCTCGGCCTCGATGATCTCGGTGCCGTGCAGCAGCACCAGCCAATGCACCGGGCGGGCGAAGCCATAGGCGTGGCTGCCCCAGCGCATCGGCTTGGGGATCGGCATCGCCGCGATCGCCTCGCGCAGGATCTCAGGCAGCAGTGACGCGGTGCGCGCGCCCGGCGTGGTGGAGCGGTGCACGAAGCGTTCGCCCTTGGCATCGCTGGTGCGCTCCAGCGCGGTCCAGTCGATCCCGGCCTTGGCCGCGAAACCCTGCAGCGCCTTGGTCGGCTGGCCGTCGGCATCCAGTGCGATGTTCAGGTACGGACCGAGCACTTCGCTGTGCTGTTCGGGCTGTTCCACGGCCACGCCGGGCAGCAGCACGGCCAGACGGCGCGGGGTCGACAACGGCTTGGCATGGCCACGATCGATGGTCACGCCGCGCTTGCTCAGGCCATCCACGACGCCATCGAAGAAGGCCTGGGCAAGGCCCGGCAGCGCCTTCACCGGCAATTCTTCGGTGCCCAGTTCGATCAGCAGCGGCAGCATCGTGCTCATGCCTGCACCTCCTTGGCGGCGACGGCTTCGAGGCGCTTGGCCTCGTACAGCTTGGCCACCGCCTGGGCCAGCGCGCGCACGCGCAGGATGTAGCGCTGGCGCTCGGTCACACTGATCGCACGGCGCGCATCCAGCAGGTTGAAGGCGTGACTGGCCTTGCAGACCTGCTCGTAGGCCGGCAGCGGCAGGCCGACATCGACCAGCTTCTGCGCTTCCTTTTCGCAGGCATCGAAGCGATGGAACATTTCGTCCACGTCGGCGTATTCGAAGTTGTAGGTGCTCTGCTCGATCTCGTTCTGCAGGTACACATCGCCATAGGTGACCGGGGTGCCGTCCGGACCATAGGTCCAGACCAGGTCATAGACGTTGTCGCAGTTCTGCAGGTACATGCACAGGCGCTCCAGACCGTAGGTGATCTCGCCGAGCACCGGCTTGCACTCCAGGCCACCGGCCTGCTGGAAATAGGTGAACTGGGTGACTTCCATCCCGTTCAACCACACTTCCCAGCCCAGGCCCCAGGCACCAAGGGTCGGCGATTCCCAGTTGTCCTCGACAAAGCGCAGGTCGTGCACCAGCGGATCGATGCCCAGCGCCTTGAGCGAATCCAGGTACAGCTGCTGGATATTGTCCGGGCTCGGCTTCATCGCCACCTGGTACTGGTAGTAGCGCTGCAGGCGGTTGGGGTTTTCGCCGTAGCGGCCGTCGGTGGGGCGGCGCGAAGGCTGCACGTACGCGGCATTCCAGCTTTCCGGACCGATCGAGCGCAGGAACGTGGCCGGGTGGAAGGTACCGGCACCCACCTCCAGGTCCAGCGGCTGGATCAGCACGCAGCCCTGCTGCGCCCAATACTGGTTGAGGGTCTGGATCAGGCCCTGGAAAGTGATCGGAACGCTCTTGGTGACGGACATGCGGCGGATTCTTGCCTGCAGAAGGGGTGCGCTAGTATAGCGAGCGACCGCGTTGCCGCCTTCTGGACGGCCCACCCCATTACCGCGCGCCTGRCGCGCTTTGAGGAAATTGGCGGATGGAACAGCGCCCTCCCGTAGTTTTCGCCGCCCCCGCCGATCCCGGTGCCGGGATGGCGGTGCCGTTGCCGCCGGGCCGGCTCGGCTTCGAACAGGTGGTCGCCGCGCTGGTCGCCGATGGCCAGGTCGCCGCCTCCGACCTGGAGCGCATCCGCTTCTCCGCCCAAGGCGCGCGCAACGCCAGCGAAGTGCATCCGCTGGTGCTGCTGGCCAACCTGAAGCTGGCCGCCACCGGTGGCGGCGAACTCGGTCTGGAACGGCTGACCGAATGGCTGGCCGCGCGCACCGGCACCCGCTACCTGCGCATCGACCCGACCCGGGTCGACGTGGCCTCGGTCACCGCCGTAGTCTCCCACGCCTATGCGCGCCGCCACCGCTTCCTGCCACTGGCGGTGGATGGTGAACGGCTGCTGGTGGCCACCAGCGAGCCACTGGTACAGGAATGGCTGCGCGACCTGCAGCACCTGACCCGGCGCCGGATCGAACTGGCGATGGTCAACCCGCTGGACCTGCACCGCTACACCATGGAGTTCTTCGGGGTCACCCGCTCGGTGCGGGGTGCGCGCGGCGACGTGCGCGGCGAGGCCAACGCCACCCTGCCCAGCTTCGAGCAGCTGGTCGAACTGGGCCGCGCCGGCGACGTCAACGCCGACGACCAGCACATCGTGCACATCGTCGACTGGCTGCTGCAGTACGCCTACGAGCAGCGCGCCTCGGACATCCACCTGGAGCCGCGCCGCGACATGGGCCGCATGCGCTTCCGCATTGATGGGGTGCTGCACAAGGTGTTCGAAGTGCCGCCGGCGGTGATGACCGCCGTGGTCAGCCGCATCAAGGTGCTCGGGCGCATGGACTTGGCCGAGCGCCGGCGCCCGCAGGACGGCCGCATCAAGACCCGGTCGCCGGGCGGGCGTGAGGTGGAAATGCGCCTGTCGACCATGCCCACCGCGTTCGGCGAGAAGTGCGTGATGCGCATCTTCGACCCGGATGCGGCCTTCAAGAGCATCGACCAGCTCGGTTTCAGCCCGCAGGAAGCGGCCGGCTGGACCGCCCTGGTCGAACGTCCGCACGGCATCGTGCTGGTGACCGGCCCGACCGGCTCGGGCAAGACCACCACCCTGTATTCCACGCTGAAACGGCTGGCCACCCCGGACGTCAATGTCTGCACGGTGGAAGACCCGATCGAGATGATCGCCCCGGAATTCAACCAGATGCAGGTGCAGACCAACATCGACCTGGACTTCGCCAGCGGCGTGCGCACCCTGCTGCGGCAGKACCCGGACATCATCATGATCGGCGAAATCCGCGACCTGGAAACCGCGCAGATGGCGGTGCAGGCCTCGCTCACCGGGCACCTGGTGCTGTCCACCCTGCACACCAACGACGCGCCCTCGGCGATCACCCGCCTGCTCGACCTGGGCGTGCCGCACTACCTGCTGGCCTCCACCCTCAACGGCATCCTGGCCCAGCGCCTGGTCCGCAC
>NZ_JBFULO010000002.1:0-41299 GCF_054049855.1 Stenotrophomonas sp. P5_B8
CCCCTAAACGGAAACGACGTGCTGCTTGGGGCTTCAGAAAAACGCGGCCAAAAAGACCAAACCCACCTGAACACCCCCGCGACATTGATGAACCTGAATCTGCCGCGCGCCATCAAACCGACGCCGGAAGCCGATCCCGGCTTTCCCCCTTGCGTGGTTTCCGACACAATCATCGTATCTACTCCAGGGCAGCGCCCCGCAGGCAATGCAAGCCTACGTCTACAAAAGCCAACGCAAGCAGGACACCTACGTCTACCTCGCCGCCCGCGATGACTTCAACGCCGTCCCCGACGCGCTGAAAGCCACGCTGGCGCCGTTTGAATTCGTGCTCGAAGTCGCCCTGACCCCTGACCGTCGCCTCGCCCTGGCCGACGTCGGGCAAGTGCGCGCCAACCTGGCCGAGCGCGGATTCCATCTGCAGATGCCCCCGCCACCGGTCGCCCCGGTGCGCGTCCCGCGTCGCCGCGATGACTGATCCCCTGCGCAGCCGCGCCATGGCCATCGCGTTCGCCGCCGGCGTCCTGCTGGCCCTGGCGGCCGCGCTCGGCGGCGTGCCTGCCGCCCTTGGCGTGGCGTTGGCGCAGCCGGCGTTCGCCCTCGGCATCGCCTGGTGGCGACGTACCCGCCCCGTGCATGCGCCCCCGCAGTTGCTGCGGCAGGACCTGCCTGCGCTGCTGGTTCCCTGGCTGGCCGGCCCGCTGCTGCTGGCCGCGCTGGTGGCCTGGCCGTTGAGCGCCCTGCACGACAGCGGCAGCCTTGCCGCCGTGCTCGGCCTGAGCGTAGCCGTCAGCGCCGCCCTGCTTGGCGTCTGGCGCACGTGGCCGCTGTGGAATGAAATCGAACGCACCGATGGCAGCCTGACCGGCCACTGGCAGGCCCTGTCCGGCCGTGACCTCAGCGCCTGGCGTGGGCTGGGCGTGGCTGCGTTGGTGGTTGCCCTCTGCGCGCTGGTGGTGCTGCCTGCCTGGCCCGGCCTGGTATCGGACGCACTGCGCTGGCCGCTGACCGCCGCCGTGGTGGTGCTGTCGCCGCTGGCGCACCTGCTGCTGCAGACCATCGCCCCGGCCACCGCGCTGGCCGTGCGCAACCCCTTCGATGTGGACGGCCACGGTGCCGATGCGCTGGCCAACCACGACGCCGAACCGCAGCCGCTGGAACACCTCGGCCAGCACGAACACCTGCCAGCGCTGTATGACGCCGCCCGCAGTGGCCGCGTCGACCGTGCGCTGCAATTGCTGGCCGCCGGCGCCGATCCGCATGGCCTGCCCGATCCGGCCTGGCGCGACCAGCGCAACCTGCCGGTGCTGGCCGCCGTGCTGCCGGACCTGCGCCTGCTGCGCGAACTGATCGCGCGCGGGGTGGACGTCAATGCACCGCACCGGGGCATGACCCCGTTGCTGGCCGCCACGCGTGACAGCTGGCACGGCCGACCCGAGGCGGTGATGACCCTGCTGGCCAACGGCGCCGATTCGCGCGCGGTCGACAGCGATGGCAACACGCCGCTGCACCACGCCGCACGCAGTTCCGATCCGGGCGTGGCCGCGCTGCTGCGCGATGCCGCCGCCGAAGTGGACGCACTCAACCAGGAAGGCTGGTCGCCGCTGGCGGTGGCCTGCCAGGTCGGCAACTGGCGATTGGCGCGGTTCCTGCTCGAGCGCGGCGCCAAGACCGAGCCGGCCGAGGGCACCCCGGTGCTGCTGGCCGCCGCCGGTACCGAAGAAGATGATCCGGCCGGCGTACAGCTGCTGCTCAAGCACAAGGCGCGCGCCGACGCGCGCGACCGCCAGCGCCGCAGTGCCCTGCACGAGGCCGCGCTGGCCGGCCATGTGGACATCATCGATGTGCTGCTGGCCGCCGGTGCCAACCTTGAATCGCGCGATGCACTTTCGCGCACCCCATGGCTGGAAGCGGCCCGGGGCGGTCGCGCGGCGGTGATCGAACACCTGCTGCCGCACCATCCCGAGCGCAATGCCGTCGATGGGGAAGGGCGCAACGCGGTGCTGCTGGCCTGCATGGCCGACAACGTGTCGCCGCTGCTGGTGCGCCGCCTGCTGGAACTGGGCATCGCCGCCGACATTCCCGATCCGCAGGGCCGTCGCGCCGTCGACATCGCCGCCAGCGCCGGGCGCTGGACCATCGTGTCGCTGCTGGACCGCAACTATCCGCTGCCGGCATCGGTCACCGACGGGCTGGTCGCGGTCGATACCGAGGCAGGCCCGGGCACGCCGTCGCTGCCGGACCGGCCGCCGCTGGACCTGCTGCGCGAAGCGCTGGGCTTCGGCAATTTCGACGGCATGGCCGCGCTGGCGCGGCTGTGCGCGCCCGACGAACTGGGTGGCCTGCTGCACGACGCCGAGCTGGCACTGGATCCGCAGGCGGTCGATTGGCTGATCGCCAACGGTGCCGCGCCGGAAGTCCTCGATGCCTGCGGCGACACGCCGATGTTCGCGCTGCTGGCGCGCGGCATCGATGCCGTCCCGGCGTTGCAGGTGCTGCTGCGCCGTGGCCTGTCCCCGGCCGGTCGTGGCGGCCTGGCCCGTCTGCTCAGCGCCTGCGCCCAACACGATCACGCCTCGCGCGGGTTGGAGCAACTGGCGCTGGAACTGCTGGAACGTGGCGCCGATCCGTTCGCGCCGTCGCCGGCCGGCGATCCGCCGCTGTCGCTGGCCGTGCGCCTGGGCTGGCTGCGGCTGCAGCATGCGCTGCTGGTGCTTGGCGTGGACCGTGAGGCGCGCGACAGCCATGGCATGACCGCCCTGCACCTGGCCACGGCGTTGGCCCGCGAAGGCTCGCTGAAACTACTGGTGCTGCAGGGCGCGTCCCCGGAAGCCCGCGCGGCCGATGGCCAGACCCCCCTGGGCGTGGCGCTGTCGATCGGTCGCCGCGACCTCGCCGACTGGCTGGACTGGCGGGTGTGGCCGCTGCCGCGACGTGCGCTGCGCGACGGCGACCTGCCGGCCGCGGCCATGTCTGGCGATGCCGATGCGGTGCGTCGCCTGATCGACCTGGGCTTTGCCGTCGACGTGGTCGACGCGCAGGGCTGCACCGCGTTGCTGCGCGCCGCGGGCGGTGGCCACCTGGCCGTGGTCGACCTGTTGCTGGCGCGTGGTGCGAACCCGCAGCACGCCGCGGCGAGCGGCGCCACGCCGCTGTCGGCAGCGGTGAGCATGCGCCAGATCGACATCGTCTCGGCGCTGCTCGATGCCGGCGCCGAACTCGAATACCGCCTGCCCGGTGGCGTCACCGTGCTGATGCTGGCCTCGGCGCTGGGCCTGCCCGACATCGTCGCGCGCCTGCTCACCGCCGGCGCCAACGTGCATGCCGGCGACGCGCAGCAACTGGGCCCGCTGCACTGCGCGGCGCTCTACGGCTTCAGCGCCCGCGACCGCTCGCGCCTGCTGGCCCTGCTAGACACCCTGCTGCTGGCCGGCGCCGAGCCCGACCAGGCCGCGGCCGGTTCGGTGACGCCGCTGTTGCTGCTGCTGGGCGCGCGCGCTGAACCGGGCACCGCCTGCGATGAGCAGGTCGTGCTGGCCGCGGTCGAGCGCCTGCTCGACGAGGACGTGTCGCTGGAGGTGCGCGATCCGCGCGGTTTCGGTCCGTTGCACCTGGCCGCCCTGCATGGGCTGCCACTGCTGGTGCAGCGCCTGCTGCGTGCCGGTGCCGACCCGGACGTGCGCGATGCCCTCAACCGCAGCCCGCGCGAGATCGCGGTCATGCGCGGTTTCATCGACGTGGCCGGCGAGTTCGAGCCGCGCGTGCCGGGCGTGTCCTCGATGGCGCGGTTCCTGCGCGACAACGGCTGATCCGGCGGACCACCCCGCGTAGCGCCGACCGTGGGTCGGCTCCCTTTCATCCCGTCGCCGCCAGCGCTTCCATCGCGCCGGTTCAACCGTGGCGGTCGCGATCCGACGCCTTTCCATCGCTCTCCGCATCGGCCTCGAACAGCTGCATCAGATCCGCGCGCGCATCGCGTGAGGTCTGGATCACCGCCGTCTCGTCGTCGTACACCAGGTACTGGTCGCGCAGCAGTTTTTCGTCATGTTCGCGGAAGCGCTGTACATGGCTGCGCGCGGTGTCCTTCGGGATGCCCAGCGCGATCAGCATCCGTTCGCTCAGCTCCAGGCTGGTGCCGAACACCTCGCGGAACGGTTCGGCGGCCATGTCCATCAACCGCCACGCGTGCTGGCGGTTGCGGGCGCGCACCAGCACCGCCGCATCGGGATAGTTGCGCCGGATCAGGCGCGTCGCGCGCATGTTCGCGTCCGGGTCGTCCAGGGTCACCACGTACACGCGGATATGCTCGCCGCCGGCCGCGCGCAGCATCTCCGGCCGGGTCGGATCGCCGTAGTACAGCTTGTTGCCGAACCGGCGCAGATCCGAGACCGTGTCCGGATTGGACTCCAACGCGACGAACGGGATCTTCTGCGCGGTCAGCAGGCGCGCCACCACCTGGCCGAAGCGGCCCATGCCGGCGATCATCACCTGCGGTGGCGCGCCGTCGGTATCCACCTTGTCGGCCGGCCGTTCGTCTGCCTGTGCCGCATCCTCGCTGCCCAGCAGCCGCATCAGCGCGATCATCAGCAGCGGCGTGATCGCCATCGACAGGCCGACGATCGCCACCAGGCGGTCGTGGTTGGCATTGCCCAGCAGGTTCGCGCGCTGCGCCTCGTTGAACACCACGAAGGCGAATTCGCCGCCCAGCCACAGTACGCTGCCCAGCATCAGCGCGTGCCGGGTACGCAGCCTGGCCAGCTTGCCGATGCCGAACAGCAGCCCGAACTTCACCACCAGCAGGATCGCCACGCCCGCGGCGATCATCGCCGGCTCGGCCACGATGCGGTCCAGGTCGATGCCCATGCCCACCGCAATGAAGAACAGGCCCAGCAGCAGCCCCTTGAACGGCTCGATCTGCGATTCCAGCTCGTGGCGGAATTCCGAATCGGACAGCAGCACGCCGGCCAGGAACGCGCCCAGGCTCGGGCTCAGCCCGGCCTCCTGCATGAACCAGGCGGTGCCCAGCACCACCAGCAGCGCCATCGCGGTGAACACCTCGGGGCTGCGCGTGCGCGCGATGATGTTGAACAGGCGGCGCAGCACGGGACGCCCGCACAGGATCACCACCGCCAGCGCACCCAGTGCCACCGCCACGTCCTGCCACTGCAGCGACTCGTTCTTGGCCCCACCCAACAGCGGGATCGCCGCCAGCAGCGGAATGGCGATCAGGTCCTGGAACAGCAGGATCGCAAAGCCCAGCCGACCGTAGTCGCTGTTGATCCCCTTGTGCTCGGACAGCAGCTGCAGGCCCACCGCCGTGGACGACAGCGCCAGTGCGATGCCCACGATCAGCGCGCTCTTCCACTGGAAATGATCGAGCAGCAACAAGCTGCCCAGCACGATCGCGCTGAGCGCCACCTGCAATGCACCGGCGCCGAACACCGAGCGCCGCATTACTTTCAGTCGTGCCGGCGACAGCTCCAGCCCGATCACGAACAGCAGCATCACCACGCCGATCTCGGCCGCGCCGAGGATGCGGTCGGCATCCTGCACAAAGCCCAGGCCATCGGGGCCCAGCACCACGCCGGCGGCCAGGTAGCCCAGCACCGCGCCCAGCCCCAGCTTCTTGAACACCGGTACCGCGATCACCGCCGCCAACAGCAGCACCAGGGCCAGCTCGAGCGCGCCGCTATGCATGGAGGGACCTGCTCATGGGAGTGTCGCCGGGCAATATCGAGGCCCATTATGCGACGCCGGCGTTGGCCCAACGTCAATCGCGGCCCAACACCGCAGCCGGCCACGGGTTGACCCGCCCTGCGCCCGGGTCCAGACTGCCCGCCGCTGCCGGCACGTCCGGCAGTACACCCTTGCGGAGTCCCCAAACCCATGTCCAGCGACAGTAGAAGTCGACCTTGCTCGACGCCAGTGATGGCCACCGCCTGACGAGGGACGGTTCGCCACTGCTGGCGTCGCGCATGGCGATCCCCACAGGCGAACCCGATGAACCAGAAAGACCTGCTGCGCCCGGTGGCCGATGCCGCCGCCCTGAGCGAACCGCTGGAGCACTTCAACACCGCCGACGCGGTGGAGTTCCTCAACACCCTGGAGCTGTCGCGCGCTGCCGACACGCTGGCGGCGTTGCCGTTGCCGCGTGCGGTGAAGATGCTCGAACAGCCCGAGCTCAACCGCAGCGGCGAGCTGGTCGGCCTGCTGCCGGTGGCCCGCGCCGCCGCCCTGCTCGGGCTGATGGCCGATGACCGCGCGACCGACATCGTCCATGAACTGGACGAAGACGAGCGCGCCCGCCTGATCCCGCTGCTCAGCGCCGAGGCACGCCACTCCATCCAGCAATTGCTCAGCTATCCCGCGCATACCGCCGGCGCGCTGATGACCACCGAGTTCGTCAGCGTGCCCGCCGACTGGACCGTCGGCCGCACCCTGCAGCACATCCGCGAAGTCGAGCGCACCCGCGAAACCGTCTACGCCATCTACGTGCTCGACCCGCACGCGCGCACCTTGGTGCAGGTGGTGACCATGCGCCGGCTGATCACCGGCCTGCCCGACGAGCCCATCCTCGAGGTGGCCCAGGTCAACCCGCCGGTCACCGTCGATGCGATGCTCGACCAGGAAGAAGTCGCCCAGCTGATCCGCCGCCACGACCTGCTTGCCATCCCGGTGGTGGACGCCCAGCAGCACGTGCTCGGCATCGTCACYGTCGACGACATCCTCGACGCCCTGATCGAGGAATCCACCGAGGACGCGCACAAGTTCGGCGGCATGGAAGCGCTCGAAAAGCCCTACATGCAGATCGGCTTCTTCGACATGATCCGCAAGCGCGCCGGCTGGCTCAGCGTGCTGTTCCTGGGCGAAATGCTCACCGCCAGCGCCATGCAGCACTACGAAGACGAACTCTCCCGCGCCGTCGTGCTTACCCTGTTCATCCCGCTGATCATGAGCTCCGGCGGCAACTCCGGTTCCCAGGCCACCTCGCTGCTGATCCGCAGCCTGGCCCTGCGCGAACTGCGCCTGCGCGACTGGTGGAAAGTCGCGCTGCGCGAAGTCCCCACCGGCCTCACCCTCGGCGCCATCCTCGGCGTGCTGGCGATGATCCGCATCGTGTCCTGGCAGCTGCTGGGCCTGCACGACTACGGCGAGCACTGGAAGCTGCTGGCCCTCACCATCGGCGCGGCGCTGGTCGGCATCGTCACGTTCGGCTCGCTGTCCGGCTCGATGCTGCCCTTCATCCTCAAACGCCTGGGTTTCGACCCGGCCAGCGCCTCGGCGCCGTTCGTGGCCACCCTGGTCGATGTCACCGGCCTGGTGATCTACTTCAGCATCGCCGCGATGATTCTCAGCGGCACGTTGTTGTAGTCCAACACGGTGAGTGCCAGCCACGCATGGCGTGGCTCTACCGGAATGCGCCGCTGTCCGCACGCGCGGCGGCATGCCCGTCGGGCACGGATGCCATTCCCGCCGGGCACGGATGCCATACGGTAGTGCCGAGCCATGCTCGGCAGAACAAAGAGGCATCAGCGAAGCCACACCAGCGCGTGGCCACACCGGAATGCGCCGGTGTCCGCACGCGCGGCGGCATGCCCCGCCGGGCACGGATGCCATTCCCGCCGGGCATGGACGCCATTCCCGCCGGGCACGGATGCCATACGGTAGTGCCGAGCCATGCTCGGCAGAACGAAGCGGCATCAGCGAAGCCACACCAGCGCGTGGCCACACCGGAATGCGCCGCTGTCCGCACGCGCGGCGGCATGCYCCACCGGACATGGATGCCATTCCCGCCGGGCACGGATGCCACACGGTAGTGCCGAGCCATGCTCGGCAGAGCGAACCGGCACCGGCGAAAACCACACGAGCGCGTAGCCACACCGGAATGCGCCACTGTCCGCACGCGCGGCGGCATGCCCCATCGGGCATGGATGCCATTCCCGCCGGGCACGGATGCCATACGGTAGTGCCGAGCCATGCTCGGCAGAACGAAGCGGCATCATCGAAACCACACGAGCGCGTGGCCACGTGCGGAACACAACGGCGCCAGTGCGTACGGCGGCGCAGTTCAAGCCGTGTCTCGGCCGGGCAGGGCGGCGCTGTCCCGCACGAGGAAAGGAACTACCGGTGGACGCGCTGTCGAGCTGCCTTGAATCTCGATCCCGCACCTGCGCCAGATCATCACACCCACCACTCCAGCCGTGTACCGTGTCACCCATGACCCGGCGACTGTGCGGCCCATGAGCACCTACCACCTGCAATCCGTTTTCCGTCCGCAATCGGTCGCCGTCATCGGCGGCAGCCCGCGCGAACGCTCCGCCGGCCGCGCCGTCATGCGCAACCTGCGCGCCACCGGCTTCCCCGGCAAGGTCGCCTGGATCAACCCGCGCTACAGCGACATCGACGGCATCCGCACCGTCAAACGGCTCAAGGATCTCGACTGGGTTCCCGAACTGGTCATCATCACCGCGCCGGCCAGCATCGTCCCCCAGGTGGTGGCCACCGCCGCCGAGCGTGGCGTCGCCGCCGCCATCATCCTCACCGCCAACCTGGGCCAGGGCCCCGGCTCGCTCGCCGCCCAGGTCGAAACCGCCGCCCGCGCCAAAGGCCTGCGCATTCTCGGCCCGCACTGCCTGGGCGTCATCGCCCCGCATGCCCGTCTCAATGCCAGCATCGCCGCCCACTTCCCGCAGGCCGGCGACCTCGCCCTGATCTCCGAATCCAGTGCGATTGCCGCCGCGCTCGTGGAATGGGGCGTCGCCCGTTCGGTCGGCTTCTCCGCCGTGGTCTCGCTCGGCGACACCCTCGATGTCGACTTCGGCGACCTGCTCGACTACTTCGCCACCGACTACCGCACCCGCGCGATCCTGCTCTACGTCGAACACATCGGCGACGCGCGCAAGTTCATGTCGGCCGCGCGTGCGGCCGCCCGTGCCAAACCCGTCGTCGTGGTCAAGTCCGGCCGCCACATCCGCATCGATCCCGACGCCGACACCCATGTGCAGGCCCTGGCCAGCAGCGACGCCGTCTACGGCGCGGCGTTCAACCGCGCCGGCCTGCTGCGCGTCAGCGCGCTGGACGAGTTGTTCACCGCCGCCGAAACGCTTGGCCGGCTCGGCACCTTCCCCGGGCGGCGGCTGGCCATCCTCAGCAACGGTGGCGGGGTAGGGCGGCTGGCGGTGGACCAGCTGCTGGCGCTGCGCGGCAGCCTCGCCGAGCTGTCGCCGGCCACCGTCGCCCAGCTCGATACGGTGCTCCCGCAAGGCTGGTCGCGCAGCAATCCGGTCGACATCGTGGTCGACGCCGACGGCGAGCGCTACGCCGCCGCCATCGACGCGCTGATGTCCGACAGCGAAAACGACGCGGTGCTGGTGGTCAACGTGCCCACCGCGTTCACCTCCTCGGCCGACGCCGCGCAGGCGCTCACCCGCACCCTTGGCCTGCGCCCGCGCCACCACCGCGACAAACCGGTGTTCGCGGTCTGGCTGGGCAACGACGACCGCGCCACTGCCACCCTCAACGCGGCACGCGTGCCGACCTATCCCACCGAAGCCGAGGCCGTGCGCGGCTTCCAGCATCTGGTGCGCTACCGCGACGCGCAGGCCGCGTTGATGGAAACCCCGCCCAGCCTGCCCGAGGATTTCGTGGTCGACACCGTCGCCGCGCGGGCGCTGGTCGAGCGCGCGCTCGCTGCCGGCCAGCAGTGGCTGGACCCGATCGCCACCCACCAGCTGCTCACCGCCTACGGCATTCCCTCGGCGCCGGTGATGCAGGCGCGCGACGCGCACGAGGCGATGGACCTGGCCCAGCCGCTGCTGGAGCAGGGCGCCACGGTCGCGGTGAAAGTGTTCTCCGCCGACATCCCGCACAAGTCCGACGTCGATGGTGTGCGCCTCAACCTCGGCACGCTGCAGGCGGTGCATGCCGCCGCCACCTCGATCATCGCGCGGGCGCATGAAAAGCGCCCGGATGCACGCATCGACGGCGTGCTGGTGCAGCCGACCATCGTCCGCCCCAAGGCGCGCGAACTGATCGCCGGCATCGCCGACGACCCGACCTTCGGCCCGGTGATCGTGTTCGGCCGCGGCGGCACCGCGGTGGAAGTGATCGACGACAAGGCGCTGGCGCTGCCGCCACTGGACCTGCGCCTGTCGCACGAACTGATCGGCCGCACCCGCGTCTCGCGCATCCTCAAGGCGTACCGTGACGTGCCGGCCGCCGACGAACGCGCGGTTGCGCTGATCCTGGTCAAGCTGGCCCAGCTGGCCGYCGACATCCCCGAGATCCGCAGCCTGGACATCAATCCGCTGCTCGCCGACCGCGACGGGGTGATCGCGCTGGACGCACGCGTGGCCATCGCGCCCTCGCGCAAGCTGCACAAGGGCCGTGGCCATCCGCGTTTTGCCGTGTTCCCGTACCCGAAGGAGTGGGAGCGCACCATTACCCTGTCCGACGGTGCGCCCGCCTTCGTGCGCCCGGTGCGCCCGGAGGACGACGCGCTGTTCCGCGCGTTCTTCGCCCGCGTCACCGACGACGATCTGCGCCTGCGCTTCTTCCAGTCGGTCAAGCATTTCAGCCACGAGTTCATCGCCCGCCTGACCCAGCTCGATTACGCCCGCTCGATCGCGCTGGTAGCCATCGACCCGCGCAGCGGCGACATGCTCGGCGCGGTGCGCCTGCATGCCGACGCCGATTACGACCGCGGCGAATACGGCATCCTGATCCGCTCGGACCTCAAGGGGCACGGCATTGGCTGGCGCTTGATGAGCATCATGATCGAGTACGCGCAGTGGCTGGGCCTGAACATCATCGAAGGCCAGGTGCTGCGCGAGAACAGCACCATGCTGGCGATGTGCCAGAGCCTGGGCTTCAAGACCCGGCTCGATCCAGACGATTCCACCGTGATGGTGGTGACCCTGCCGGTGCAGGACGTGCAGGTGCCCGTGCCGCCAGATACCGCAACGCACTGAGCCGTTGGCGGCATGGCTCGTGCACGCCGGCGGGGCGACACTATCGCCATGACCGACCGCCTCCCCCTGCTTCTCCTCCCCGGCCTGCTCAACGACGCTGAACTCTGGCGGGCGCAGATCGCCGACCTGTCCGATATCGCCGACTGCAGTGTGGGCGACCAGACCCGTGGCGAGACGCTGCAGGCGGTGGTCGATGACGTGCTGGCGCAGGCACCGGCGCGTTTCGCCCTGGCCGGTTTCTCGCTCGGCGGCTTCGTCGCCCAGCAGATCCTGCGCACGGCACCGGAGCGGGTGCTGCGGCTGGCCCTGATCGATACGTCGATCCATGCCGATTCGCCCGAGCGCGCGGCCCAGCGCCGGTCGCAGCGCGCCAGCGTGCGCCTGCCCGGCACCTTCCACGGCTTTGGCGACACACTGATGCGCAGCTACATCGACGCCTCGCGGCGGGACGATTACGTGCTGGTGCAGCGCGTGCGCGACATGACCGCGCGGCTCGGTGCCGAGGTGTTCCTGCGCCAGAGCGCACTCGAACGTGGCGACGGCCACGACGCCCTGGCCAGCTACCGCGATCCGCTGCTGATCGTGTGCGGTGCCAACGACCGCATCACCCCGCTGGCGATCAGCGAGGAAATGCACGCGCTGGTGCCGGGATCGACACTGGTGGTGGTGCCCGATTGCGGGCACCTGGCGCCGATGGAGAAACCGGACGAGGTGAGCGCAGCGATGCGCGCATGGTTGCAGGCCTGATTCAATACTGTTGCCGCGGCCGCGGCCGCGGATGCTGGTAGGGCCGCATCCCGATCAACTGCCGTGAAATGCGCCAGGTTCCGGCAATGGCATGACCCGCGTCGACGCACGGGCTCCTGCAACGGCTCATGCGTTCGCCGCGCCGATCCACATGGTCGACGGTCGATACGGATCCGACCCTACCGCCGCCTATATCGGGAACACGGCCAGCAGGCGCGAAGGAAGAACACCACCGCGACTGCCGACCAGGCCCGCCTGCCTCAATCCCAGTCCGGCGCGATGCCTTCCGGGTTGGCCAGGCGCTGCCCACGGTCCAGCGTGGCGATCTGCGCCATGTCCGCATCGCTCAGGCGCAGGTCGGCGGCGAGCAGGTTGCTGGCCAGGTTCTCGCGCTTGGTGGAGGAGGGGATCACCGCGTAGCCCTGCTGCAATGCCCATGCCAATGCGACCTGCGCGGGGGTGGCCTGGTGGCGCTCGGCAATGGCCTGGATCACCGGGTCCTTGAGCACCTCGCCGTAGGCCAGGCTCATGTACGCGGTGACGTGGATGCCCTGTTCCTTCAGGAACGCGATCAGCGCGCGGTTCTGCAGGTACGGGTGCACTTCGATCTGGTTGGTGGCGATGGCATCGGCACCCAGGATCTCGATCGCCTGGCGGGTCTGGGCGATGGTGAAGTTGGAGATGCCGATCTGCCGGGTCAGGCCCAGCGATTTTGCTTCCGCCAGTGCGCCCAGGTACTCGGCCATCGGCACCGCATCCTTCGGCGAGGGCCAGTGGATCAGGGTCAGCTCGACATGGTCGGTGCGCAGCTTGCGCAGGCTCTCGCGCAGGCTGTCCAGCAGGGCATCGTGGCTGAAGCTGGCGATCCACACTTTGGTGGTCAGGAACAGATCGTCACGGGCCACGCCGGATTCGGCGATGGCCTGGCCAACCTCGGCCTCGTTGTCGTAGATCTGTGCGGTGTCGACGGCGCGGTAGCCCACGTCCAATGCGTTGCGGACCGAGTCGATGACGGTCTGGCCCTTGAGGCGGAACGTGCCGAGGCCGAATGCGGGGATGCTCATGAAAATTCCTTCAGGGGGGAGGCAGTGCAGGCTACGCCGTGCACCGTAAAGCGACGTAGAGCCGACCGTTGGTCGGCTGCTGTTGCGTGAAACGAACCGTTGGTCGGCTGCCGTTGTGGAGGTCCGCCACACGATCCATCAATGCGCACTCACCGCGATGCCGTCGGCGCGGTCGGCCACGCCATCGCGACGATCCAGGCGACCACTCAGCACGGTCAGACCCAGCGCGCCCAGTACCACCAGCGCACCCAGCCACGGGGTATGCATCAGCCCGAGGTGATCCACCACCAGCCCGCCCAGCGACGCACCGAGGGCGATGCCGACGTTGAAGGCGGCGATGTTCAGGCCCGAGGCGACGTCGGCGGCCTGCGGGGCGAAACGCTTCGCCTGCTTGACCACGTACACCTGCAGCCCCGGCACGTTGCCGAAGGCCACCGCACCGAGTGCGAGCACGGTCAGCAGCACCAGCCAGCTGTTGTAGGCGGTGAAGGTGAGCACGAACAGCACCGCGGCGAGCAACGCGAAGATCAACGTCAGCGCCGGGATCGGACCGCGACGGTCGGCCAGGCGGCCGCCCCACAGGTTGCCGATGGCCACCGACACGCCGTACACCAGCAGCACGCCGCTGACCGCGTTGGCCGAAAAGCCGCTGACGTCCTGCAGGATCGAGGCKAGGTAGGTGAAGGACAGGAACGTGCCGCCGTAGCCCAGCGCGGTAATCGCATACACCAGCAACAGACGCGGCTGCGCCAGTACCGACAACTGCTGGCCGAACGTGGCCGGCTCGCTGCGCTGCAGATTGCGCGGCACGAACAGCAGGCTGCCGATCAGCGCGATCACACCGAGCGCGGCCACGGCCAGGAAGGTCGCACGCCAGCCCAGGTGCTGGCCGATGAAGGTGCCCAGCGGCACCCCGGTGACCAGGGCCACGGTGAGCCCGGTGAACATGATCGCGATCGCGCTGGCGGCCTTCTCCTTGGGCACCACCGAGGTGGCGATGATCGAGCCGATCGAGAAGAACACGCCATGCGCCAGGCCGGTGAGTACCCGCGCCACGATCAGCGAGCCGTAGCCCGGCGCCATCCAGGCGATCACGTTGCCCAGCGTGAACAGCACCATCAGCGCCACCAGCAGGGTCTTGCGCGGCACGCGGCCGGTGAGGGCGGTCAGCACCGGCGCGCCCACCGCCACGCCCAGGGCGTACAGCGAGACCAGCAGGCCGGCCGAGGGCAGGGACACGCCGAGGTCGGCGGCGATGGTCGGGATCAGCCCGACGATGACGAATTCGGTGGTGCCGATGGCGTACGCACCAAGCGTGAGCGCCAGCAGGGCCAAGGGGATGCCACGGGACATGGTGGGTTACCGGTGGGAGGTGAGGCTGCGCAGTCTGCGCGCCGCACTCTTGCCGAAAAAGCGGCCTTCACGCCAATCACTCTTGCCCCATGATCAATAATAGGCCTCCCGCGTGCCGGCTCACCGCCATGAAAACCACCCTCGACGAAATGCAGGCCTTCATCGCGGTGATCGACAGCGGCTCGATCACCGCCGCCGCCGAAACCCTGGGCCAGACCACCTCCGGGGTGAGCCGGGCGCTGGCGCGGCTGGAGCAAAAGCTCGGTACCACGCTGCTGACCCGTACCACGCGGCGCCTGCAGCTCACCGAAGAAGGGGCCGCTTTCCTCGAACAGTCGCGCGCCATCGTGGCCTCGGTGGAGGCAGCCGAAGAGCAGATTGCCGCCCGCCGCGACCGTCCGGCCGGGCGCCTGCGCGTGGATGCGGCGATGCCGTTCGTGCTGCATGCGATCGCGCCGCTGGTCGCTGAGTACCGGGCGCGCTACCCGGACGTGCTGTTGGAACTCAACAGCAGCGAGCGCTACATCGACCTGCTGGAACGGCGCACCGACGTGGCGATCCGGATCGGGCCGCTGGCCGATTCCACCCTGCATGCACGGCCGCTGGCGCACAGCCGCCTGCGGGTCCTGGCCAGCCCGGCGTACCTGCAGCAGCACGGCACGCCCACACGCGTGGCCGAGCTGCGCGGGCACACGCTGCTGGGCTTCAACGAACCGGACTCGCTCAATCATTGGCCATTGCCCGGCGACACCGACGCACTGCTGCACGTGCGCCCGGCCATCGCCGTCTCCAGCGGCGAAACCCTGCGCGCGCTGGCACTGGAGGACGTCGGCATCGTCTGCCTGTCCGACTTCATGACCCATCGTGATCGCGACGCCGGGCGGTTGGTCCAACTGCTGCCGGAACTCACCGTGGAGGTGCGCCAGCCGATCCACGCGGTGTATTACCGCAACACGGCGGTGTCGGCGCGGATCAGCTCGTTCCTGGATCACCTGGCCGCCGCCATGGTCGGCGACCCCTACCTCAGGCCGCCTGCGGCAATCCGCTCCGGGCAGCCCTGCCGGCATCCAGCACGAACACATCCACCGCCTCGTTGAGGGCGATGGCCTGTTCTTCCATGCTGCGTGCCGCCGCCGTTGCTTCCTCGACGAGCGCGGCATTCTGCTGGGTAGCTTCATCCATGTGCACCACGGTCTGGTTGACCTGTTCGATGCCCGCGGACTRCTCCTGCGACGCGGCGGAAATCTCGGCCATGATGGCGGTCACCTGCTGCACGCCGCTGACGATCTCGCCCATGGTCTGCCCGGCCTGCTGCACCAGCCGCGCGCCGCTGGCGACATCGCCGACGGAGAGGTCGATCAAGGTCTTGATCTCCTTGGCGGCCCCGGCCGAACGCTGGGCCAGCGTGCGCACTTCGCTGGCGACCACGGCAAACCCGCGGCCCTGTTCGCCGGCACGCGCCGCTTCCACCGCCGCGTTGAGCGCCAGGATGTTGGTCTGGAACGCGATGCCATCGATCACCGAGATGATTTCGGCGATGCGCCGGGACGAGGTCTGGATCGCGCCCATGGTCTGCACCACCTGGCCGACGACCTCACCGCCCTCGGCAGCCACCGCGTGCGCGCCGATCGCCAGCTGGTTGGCCTGTCGCGCGTGTTCGGCGTTCTGGCGCACGGTGGAGGTCAGCTCTTCCATCGAGGCGGCGGTTTCCTCCAGGTTGGCCGCCTGCTGCTCGGTGCGCTGGGACAGATCGTTGTTGCCTGTGGCGATCTCCCCGGCCGCCGCCTGGATCGACTGCGCGGCGCGCTTGATGTCGCCGACGATGCCGGTCAGCTGGCCGGTGGTCAGCGCCACATCGTCGCGCATGCGGGCGAACACCCCGTGGAACTGGCCGTGCATGCGCGCGCTGAGATCGCCGCGTGCGATCGCCTGCAGCACGGTCGACACCTGCTCCAGATCCTGTTCGGTCGTCTGCATCAGCCGGTTGAGACCACCGACCATGTCGCGGAAGTCGTACTGGTAACGCGCTTCGTCGCCACGCTGGCTGAAATCGCCGGCCGCCGCTGCCGTGGCGAGGCGCTTGATCTCGGCATTGATCGCGCCCAGGTTGACCTTGGCGGTATCCAGCGCCTGGGTGATCACCGCCTTTTCGCCGGGCAGACGTTCCATGTCCAGCGACAGATCGCCCACCGCATAGCGGCCCATGATCTCGATCGCGCGCATCTTCACCTGGATATGCGCATGCACCAGCGCGTTGCTGTCGCGGACCATCTGGCCGTAGCCGCCAGGGAAGGCAGTGTCGTCCATGCGGTAGCTGATCTGGCCGGCGTCATGGCGCTCGGCCATGGTGGCCTGCGCGGCCAGCACCTCCTTGAGCGTGCGGGTCACCGCGCCCATCGCCTGGCCGAGGCGGCCGATCTCGTCGCGGCTGTGCACCTGCACGCTGTGGTCCAGCTCACCGCGAGCTACCGCACGTGCGGCCGCTTCCACCGCCACCACCGGGGCGATCACCGCACGACGCAGCCACACGGCCAGCACGCCCATCAGTACCGCGGCGGCCAACGCGGTCAACACGGCACAGAGCAGCAGCGTGCGGCGTGCCTGCGTCGAGCGCGATGTCACCGCCTGTTCGGCCACCTGCGCGGTCTGCTTGCCCAGCGCATCCAGCGTGGTGCCCAACGCACGGTCCTTGCCCCGCACCAGCGCATCGCCCTGCAACGGGCTGTAGCCGCTGGCGGCGAACGCCTCAAGTGCGCCGTGGTACTCCTTCTGCAGCGCGGCGTGCTGGGCCAGGAAGCGGGCGGCCAGTCGTGCGGTGTTGGCGTCGTCGCTGCCGGCCAGCGCCTTGGCCAGCGCGGCGGTCTTGCCGCCCTGGCTGTCGAACGCGGCCAGATGGCGCGTGCGCAGCGCTTCATCGCTGCCGCGGATCAGCACGTTCTTCCATTCCTGCACCTGCAGCCGGAACTCGCGCTGCAGCAATTCGGCCTGCGCGTTGCGCGCCACCGCTGGCGGAACGTCGGTGGACAGGTTCAACCAGGCCGAGGCAAGCCCGGCCAAGGCGCACAGCACCACGATGGCCAGACCGAGCGACAGCGCGCCCAGCAACTTGAACTGCAGGCTCAGGGCGCGCGTGGGCACGCTGGATGTCTTGTTCATGGGGAGGGAAAGTGAGGGAGGGCGATGCGGTATCGGTTCGCGGCAGCTCTTTCTGAAGTGGGATGTGCATCACATTTATGTCTCCATTTACTGAAATGAAAATGATGTGACAGTGCCCAACGGCATGCCCAGGCGGTGCTGGACACCCGGTCGATTTGTAACTATGGTTGTTACATGAAATCCAGCAACCAGTTCTCCGACGCCCTGCATGTGATGGCCCATCTGGTCGGTCAGGATGGCCCGCGCACTTCCGAGCAGCTCGCCATGTGCCTGCCCACCCACCCGGTGGTGATCCGGCGCCTGCTTGCCGCCCTGCAACGGGGCGGGCTGGTGCGCACGGTGCGCGGTCACGGCGGCGGCAGCCAGCTGGCACGTGAGCCGGCACAGATCACCCTGCACGACGTCTACATCGCCATCGGCGCGCCGGCCCTGCTGCACACCGGTGCGCGCGAGACCGGGCGTGGCTGTCCGGTGCAGCAGGTGGTCAACGAGGCGCTGGACGACAGCTACCGCCAGGCCCAGACCCTGCTTGAGCAGCGCCTGCGCGGCACCACCCTGGCCACCCTCGGCGAGGCCTTCGCCCGCCACCTGGCCCACCATGCAGCAGGAGTTCCCCATGCGATTTGACGCCGTGATCGTAGGCGGCAGTTTTGCCGGCCTGTCCGCCGCCCTGATCCTGGCGCGTGCGCGCCGCGACGTCCTGGTGATCGACAGCGGGCTGCCGCGCAACCGCTTCGCCGCGCATTCGCACGGCGTGCTGGGCCAGGACGGCATCGCCGGTAGCGAGATGCTCCGGCAGGCCAAGGCGCAGCTGCTGGACTACCCGACCGTGCGCTGGGTCAGTGACACCGTCACCGACGCACATGCCAGCGCCGATGGCTTCACGGTCACCACCGCCGACGGCGGCACGTGGGCAGCGCGCAAGCTGCTGCTGGCCACCGGTATCCGCGACGAATTGCCCGACATTGCCGGGGTGAGCGAACGGTGGGGCCACAGCGTGCTGCACTGCCCGTACTGCCACGGCTACGAGGTCGGCGGCGGCGCGATCGGCCTGCTTGGCGGTCACGCGATGTCGGTGAAGATGGCCGGCCTGCTCGCCGACTGGGGCCAGGTCACGCTGTTCGCGCACGGCATGGTCATCGACGACGACGAACGGGCGATGCTGCAGCGGCGCGGCGTCAGCATCGAAACCTCGCAGGTGGTCAAACTGGCCGGGCAGGCGCCGGACCTGAGCGGGGCGCTGCTTGCCGACGGCCGCCACATCGACCTGCGCGCGCTGTTTGTCGCGGCGCGCCAGCACATGGCCTCGCCGCTTGTCGAACAGCTCGGCTGCGTGCTGGAAGAAAGCCCAATCGGCGTGCTGGTGCAGGTGGACGCGCAGAAGCAGACCAGCGTGCCCGGCGTGTACGCCGCCGGCGATGCGAGCGTGGTGGGCAACATCACCCTGGCAAATGCCGAAGGGGTCCGCGCCGGGATCAGTGTGCATCACGCGCTGGTGGCCGAAGACAGCGCGGTGGCCTGAACGGAAACGGCCACCCGAAGGTGGCCGTAGCGTGTTGCCGTAACCGTTGATCGCCGGGCGTCCGTCACCGATGCGTCTGGCCGTCGGGGTAACTCAGCCCTGCTCGGCACTCGCTGCATCCAGCTGCGCCACATCTTCGGTCGACAGCGCGACCTGCGCGGCAGCCAGCACATCCTTCAGCTGCTCGACGCTGGTCGCGCTGACGATCGGTGCGGTGATGCCGGGGCGTGCGATCAGCCAGGCCAGCGCGACCTGCGCGGCCGTCGCGCCGTGCCCGGCGGCGATGTCATCCAGCGCGGCCAGGATGCGCAGCCCGCGTGGGTTGACGTACTTGCTCACCACGCTCTGGCCGCGCGCACTACTCTTGCCCGCATCTTCGGCACTGCGGTACTTGCCGCTGAGGAAGCCACTGGCCAGCGAGTAGTAGCTGATCACGCCAATGCCGTGTTCGCGTACCAGCGGCTCCAGCGCGGCTTCATAGCCGGCGCGGTCGTACAGGTTGTACTCCGGCTGCAGGGTTTCATAGCGTGGCAGCGTGTAGTCCGCCGACACCTTCAGCGCATCGGCCAGGCGGCGGGCACTGTAGTTGGACGCGCCGATCGCGCGCACCTTGCCCTGCTCGATCAGACGACCGAAGGCGGCCAGCGTGGTTTCCAGCGGGGTGGATTCGTCGTCTTCGTGCGCCTGGTACAGATCGATCACATCGGTCTGCAGACGGCGCAGCGAATCTTCCACCGCCGCGGCGATATTGTCGGCCGACAGGCCCGGGCGCTCTGCCCACTTGGCCACCTTGGTGGCCAGCACCACCTTGTCGCGCTTGCCGCTGTGCTTGAACCAGCGGCCGAGGATCGTTTCCGATTCGCCGCCGCTGTTGCCGGGTACCCACGCCGAGTAGACATCGGCGGTGTCGACCAGGTTGAAGCCGGCATCGACGAACGCATCCAGCAACGCGAACGAGGTCTTCTCGTCTGCGCTCCAGCCGAAGACGTTGCCACCGAAGGCGATGGGGGCGACATGGAGGCCGGAACGACCGAGTTCGCGTGTAGCAGTCATGGGTGATGTTCTCCCTGGGAATCGTTTCCACAGGATACGGCCGGCGTGGTGACAGCGTTGCGGCAGCAGGCACAAAACAGTGTTCCGGATTGCTGCGTCGCACTAACGTTTTGTGAACACCTGTGCACGCCTGGCTGCTAGTCTCGCGGCATCCCGCTACCGGAAGCTCCGCTGATGAAAGCCCGTTCGTTGACCTGTGCCTGCCTGTTCACCGTCTCCACCCTGATGCTCGCCGCGCCCGCGATGGCCATCAAGCCTGCCGGCCCGAACGCGCAGGTTGCCATTACCCCGGCCGTGCAGAAGGCCGTGCAGGACAGCCATCGCGATCCGGCCAACGTCAAGCGCGATGCGTATCGCCATCCTGCGCAGACGCTGTCGTTCTTCGGCGTGGCACCGGGCAAGACGGTCATCGAGATCACCCCCGGCAGCGGCTGGTACTCGGAAATCCTCGCTCCGCTGCTGCGCGGCAAGGGCAGCTACGTGGCCGCCGTGGTTGATCCGATGGCCGTGCCCGAGGGCCGTGGCCGCGATTACCAGCAGCGCAGCCGCGAGGGACTGGAGAAAAAGTTCGCCGGCAACGCGGCGGTGTACGACAAGGCCACGCTGGTTGCCTACAACCCGACCGCGCCGGTGTTCGGTGCGGCCAATTCCGCCGACGTGGTGCTGACCTTCCGCAACGTGCACAACTGGCGCAGCGCCAACCAGGCCGAAGGCATGTTCAAGGGCTTCTACAGCGTGCTCAAGCCCGGCGGCGTGCTCGGCGTGGTCGAGCACCGCGCCAAGGCCGACGTGCCCGCCGATGACAAGACCGGGTATGTGGGCCAGAAGGAGGTGATCGCGATGGCCGAGGCCGCCGGCTTCAAACTGGCCGGCAGCAGCGAGATCAACGCCAACCCGCGCGATACCAAGGACTACCCCAACGGGGTATGGACGCTGCCGCCGACCAACCAGCACGAMGCCGCCGACGAGGCCAAGTACCAGGCCATCGGTGAAAGCGACCGCATGACCCTGCGCTTCATCAAGCCCAAGGGCTGATACCGGTCGCGGCTGCGCACGTACCGATCGCAGGTCGGTACGTGCAGGTCGTCCCGTGCGATGCCTGCCGCGCCGCATCGTCGATCAGGCGTCACTGCCGCAGCCATGGCGGCACGCCCGCCCGAGGCTACGGGATGGGACAATGGCGGCTCCATTGCCGCCCGCTCCGCCATGCTGATCGCCTTCAACAAACCCTTCAACGTGCTGTGCCAGTTCACCGACCGCAGCCAGCCGCCGCGCGCGACACTGGCCGGATTCGGCCTGCCGCCGGCGGTGTATGCGGCCGGACGGCTGGACTACGACAGCGAGGGCCTGCTGCTGCTCACCGATGACGGTGGCCTGGCGCACACCCTCACCGATCCGCGGCACAAGGCGGACAAAACGTATTGGGTGCAGGTGGAAGGCACGGTCAGCGACGACCAGCTGCAGGCATTGCGGCGTGGCGTACCGCTCAACGATGGGCCGACGTTGCCGGCGGGCGTGGAGCGTCTGGACCCTGCACCGACGCTGTGGCCGCGCGATCCGCCGGTCCGTTTCCGCAAGACCGTCCCCGATGCCTGGCTGGCGATCACCCTGCGCGAAGGGCGCAACCGCCAGGTGCGGCGGATGACCGCGGCCGTGGGCCTACCCACGCTGCGGCTGGTGCGGGTGTCGATGGGCGCGCATGCGCTGGATGACCTGCAACCCGGCCAATGGCGCGAGATCCGGTAGCGCCACCCCATGGGGGKCTGCGCGCTGTGCCGGGCGTAAAACGCAGCCACCCATGGGGTGGCTCTACCCCGCCCCAAAAAAAACCGCCGGGCGTTGCCGGCGGTTTCGATGCGTCAACGCTGACCCGAAAGGATCAGGCGTCGCTGCCGATGTCGCTGTGTTCGTCCACCACGGTGCTGGCGCGACGGTTGCGGGCGCTGATGCGCTGCGCCTGGCCGTTCACCACCTCGCCGTTGGCGAGCTTCTTCTTCTGCTGCTTGCGGTACAGCGCGTAGCCCAGCAGGCCCACGCCGACGGCGGCAGCGGCGATGGTCACGGCCGGGTTGCGACGCACCACCTTGGCGGCCACCTTGCTGCCGGTCTTCACTGCGCCAAGCGCCGCGCCGGTCTTGATCCAGTCGGTCGCCTGCGGCCCGAAGTGGCGCAGGTTGCTGCCAGCATGCTTGAGGCCGTCACCGGCGGTGCTTGCCAGGTCCAGGGCGCGCTCGAGGGCGCGGTCGGTAATCACAGTCAATCTGCTCATGGGGGGTCCTTTGCCTCGGTTCTGGTCCAGTGTCGCCCTTGGGCCGTGTAGGGCGTGTTATCCGCCAGCCACGACCGGATGACGACTGTAGCCGCTCCTCAGGGCCACCGCCGTGGCACCGGATGACGCGGTCAGCCGCCAGCCATGAATGCGCCGGGCGCGTGAGGGCGCGCCGCCGGCGGCATCATGTCCCGCGCGGCTTGGCCCGATGGGTGGCGGTCGCCGTCCACGGATCGTCCGGCCACGGGTGCTTGGGATAGCGCCCCTTCATTTCCTTTTTTACGTCCGTGTAGGTGTTCGCCCAGAAGTTGCGCAGGTCCTGGGTGACCTGCAAGGGGCGTCCACCCGGCGAGAGCAGATGCAGGGTGAGCGGAATGCGTCCGTCGGCGATGCGCGGGGTGTCGGCCAGGCCGAACAGTTCCTGCAGCTTCACCGCCAGCACCGGAGGCTGCGGGGTGATGCCATCGGCATCGACGGCATAGTGGATCGCCCGCTCCATGCCCGACGGCACGGCGATGCGGACCGGCGCATGGCGATCGATCAACTGACGCTGCGCCCACGGCAACGGCGACTTCAATGCCTCGCCCAGGCTCGCCTCGTCCAGCGCATCCAGACGCGTCTTGCCGTTGAAGGCCGGCGTGAGCCAGCGCGGCAGGCTGTCCATCAAGGCCGCATCGGACAGATCGGGCAGTTCCAGCTCGGGCATCCACGCGCGTACCGCCAGCGCGCGCGCCTGCCACTGGCGCAGGCCGTCGGTCCACGGCAGCGCTTCGAGCCCCAGTTCGGCCACGGCCTCGGTCAGCGCCTGCGCGGCGTGGGCCGGATCCACGCGCCCGGCCGAACGGCTGTCGAGCACGATGCGGTCGAAGCGGGTCTCACGACGCGCCACCAGCGCGCGCTTGTCGGCGTCCCAGCGCACCACGTCTTCCTGTTGGAAGCGCTCGGGGAAATCACGCCGCAGCCGGTTTTCATCGACCGGCGCGGCGCGCAGCAGCAGCGCATCGCGTGCCTCGAAGCGCAGCTCCACCGCCACCAGCCACGGTTCGCCGCGCAGGTCGCTGGGATCGAACAGGCGCGCGCTGCGACCGTTGGCCAGCAGGTAGCGCAGCGGGTCGGTGGGGTGGCGCGCGGCGATGCGGTCGGGGAAGGCATGGGCGAGCAGATCGCCGAGCCGATGCGCCTCCACCGAGGCCGGCGGCGCGGTGTCGCAACGCAGGCGGCGTCGCCATTGTTTGCTGGCCGCATCGATGGCGGCCAAGGCGCCGCGGTTGGCGTCGTGCGGTGCGCGCCCCTGCCGGAACGCGGCCAGCGCACGCCAGCGGGCGGCCAGTGCATCGCCGCCCTGGCGCAGCGGATCGCGCGCTTCCACCAGTGCGGCCAGGTCGCAGGCCAGCGCCTGTTCGACGCCGCCTTCGGCTGCCAGCAGCATCGCCGCCAGCCGCGGGTGCGTGCCCAGGGTGAGCATGCGCCGGCCGAGCGCGGTCAGGGCGCCACCGTCGCGCATCGCACCCAGCCGCTGCAGCAATTCACGGGCGGCGGCCAGGGCGCCGACCGGCGGCGCGTCGACGAAGCGCAGGTCATCGCTGCCCCACGCGGCCAGTTCCAGTGCCAGCGACGCCAGTTCCACCTGCACCATCTCCGGCCGTCGCTGCGCTTCCAGCCGCTGCGACTGCGGCCACAACCGCCATGCCCAGCCGTCGGCAACGCGTCCGGCGCGTCCTGCGCGCTGGTCGGCCGAGGCCTGCGCGATGCTCACCACATCCAGACGCGCAAAGCCGCTGTTGGGGTCGTAGCGCGGTTCCCGCGCCACCCCGGCATCGATCACCACGCGCACGCCGGGCAGGGTGACCGAAGATTCGGCCACGTTGGTGGCCAGCACCACCCGGCGCTGGCCGTTCGGATCGGGCTGCAGCACGCGCGACTGCTGCTCCACCGGCAGCTCGCCGTGCAGCGGCAACACCTGCACCGTCGGCGGCAGCACCTGTTCCAGCGCCGCCTGGGTACGCGCGATCTCGCGCTGGCCGGGCAGGAACACCAGCACGTCGCCGGGATGTTCGGCCAACGCCTGCTCCACCGCGCGGCGCGCCTGCGCCTCCAGCGCTTCCTCGCGGCGTGCGGGGAAATGGCTGATGACCACCGGGAAGCTGCGGCCTTCGCTGCTCAGGCGCGGCGCCTCCAGGAACTGCGCCAGGCGCTCGCCATCCAGCGTGGCCGACATCACCACGATGCGCAGGTCCTCGCGCAGCTGCGCCTGCACATCCAGCGCCAAGGCCAGGCCCAGGTCGGCGGCCAGGTGGCGCTCGTGGAATTCATCGAACAGCAGCGCGCCCACGCCCTCCAGCATCGGGTCGTCCTGCAGCATCCGGGTCAGGATGCCTTCGGTGACCACTTCCACGCGCGTGCGTGCGGACACCTTGTTCTCGAAGCGGATGCGGTAACCGACGGTACCGCCGACCTCGTCGCCCAGCTGGCGCGCCATGAACTGCGCGGCACTGCGTGCGGCGACCCGGCGCGGTTCCAGCATGAGGATCTTGCGGCCCTGCAGCCATGGGGCGTCCAGCAGCGCCAGCGGCACCTGGGTGGTCTTGCCCGCACCGGGTGGCGCTTCCAGCACCAGCCGTGGATGGGTGGCCAGATGCGCGAGGATCTGCGGCAGCAGCGGGGAGATCGGGAAAATCGGCGTGCTCATGGGCCAAGGATACGGGCCGTGGGCGGGGGCGGCGAGACGTGTACGCCGGGGCCGTGCAGGCGGCACGCTAGAATGGACGGGTTCACTGTCCTGTAGCCCCCCATGCACCTGATCGATATCGGCGCCAACCTCACCCACGATTCCTTCGATCGCGACCGCGACGCCGTACTGGCGCGCGCGCGCGATGCCGGCGTGGTGCAGATGGTGATCACCGGCGCCAGCCGCGAGCACTCGCCGATGGCGTTGGAGCTGGCGCGCCAGCACCCGGGGTTCCTGTACGCCACCGCCGGCGTGCATCCGCATCACGCGGTGGAGTACACCGACGCGTGTGATGCGGAGATGCGTGCGCTGCACGCGCATGCCGAGGTGGTSGCGGTGGGCGAATGCGGGCTGGATTACTTCCGCGATTTCGCCCCGCGCCCGGCCCAGCACCGCGCGTTCGAACGCCAGTTGCAGCTGGCCAGCGACGTGCGGGCCGCCAATGGCGCGCGCAAGCCGCTGTTCCTGCACCAGCGCGACGCGCACGCCGATTTCATGGCGCAGATGAAGAACTTCGACGGCAAGCTCGGCGCGGCGGTGGTGCATTGCTTCACCGGCGAGCGCCAGGAACTGTTCGATTACCTGGACCAGGACTGGTACATCGGCATCACCGGCTGGCTGTGCGATGAGCGCCGCGGTGGCCACCTGCGCGAGCTGGTCAGGCACATCCCGGCCAACCGCCTGATGATCGAGACCGACGCGCCGTACCTGCTGCCACGCTCGCTCAAGCCGATGCCCAAGGACCGCCGCAACGAKCCGATGTTCCTGTCGCATATCGTCGAGGAGCTGGCGCGCGACCGTGGCGAGGAAGTGGACGTCACGGCAGCCAATGCGACGGCGGCCACGCGCACGTTCTTCCGCCTGCCCGACGCAGCCTGACCCGCCCCGGCGTCGGTAGTGCCGAGCCGTGCTCGGCAACCGCGCAACGCGCGGCCCAGACCAGGCGTATCTATTGCCCGATCCGGTAGTGCCGAGCCATGCTCGGCAACCGCGCGACGCGCGGCCTACACCGGGCGTATTTATTGCCCGATCGGGTAGTGCCGAGCCATGCTCGGCAACCGCGCGACGCGCGGCCCACACCGGGCGTATTTATTGCCCGATCCGGTAGTGCCGAGCCATGCTCGGCAACCGCGCGACGCGCGGCCCACACCAGACGTATTTGTTGCCGGCCACCCGGGTACCGGAACGGAGAGCAGCCGAGCATGGCTCGGCTCTACCGGTTCGCGGTGACGCGCCCGTCGCCGGCCGCCCACGCATCGGTCAAGCCTTCGCGGTAGGTCGGGAACCGCGGCTGCCACTGCAATGCCTCGCGTGTGCCGCGACTGTCGATGCGCTTGTTGCTGCTATAGAAGCGCCGCAGAGAAGCAGGGACGGCCGGATCATCCCAGGCCTGCGGCGCAGGCAGCGGCAGGCCACTCAGGGCCGCCGCATAGGCCAGCACGTCCTGCGGCGGAGCCGGCTCATTGTCGGCCGGCAGATACAGCGCGTTACCCCGCGGCCGGCGCATCGCTGCGAGCACCGCAGTGGCGAGATCTTCGACGTGCAGCCGGTTGAATACCTGGCCCGGACGCACAACCTGCCGCGCCTTGCCCTGTGCCAACTGCACCAGCGCGTTGCGTCCGCGTCCGTACAGGGCGGGCAGCCGGAACACCGCCGAGGCGAGGCCGTGCGCCCGCGCGAAGGCCTGCCACTGCTGTTCGGCGCGCAGGCGCTTCAGTGCGGTGTCGTCGGTGGCATCGGCCGTCGCGTGCGTGTCGATCCAGCCGCCATCGCGGTCGGCATACACGGCCGTCGACGAAAGGTAGCCCACCCAGCGCAGCGACGGTGCATCCTGCAGCGCCTCGCCGAGCAGGCGCAGGGCGGGATCGCCGTCGGCATCGGGCGGGACACTGCACAGGATCGCATCGGCGGTTCGGATCGCCTCACGCAACGCCGCATCGAGGGCGCATCCCTCGGCCAGACGATGGCGTGGCACGCCGTCGGCCGGCGTGGTGGCGGGATCGCGCACGGTGCCGCTACAGGCAATGCCGTGTGCCTGCAGCAGCGCGGCCAGATGTCGCCCGCCGTAGCCCAGGCCCAGCACCAGCACGCGTGCCGGCGCGGTGTCGGCGGCCATGCTCAGCCCTTGCGCTGCTGCTGGTAGGCCTGCAGGTGCGCATACGCCACGGCCAGCAGGGGCGCCGCCTGTTCGGCGGCACGCGCGCGGACCAGCATGTCGCCGACGATCTGCTCGGCCTCGACCTGCTGGCCGGCTTCCAGGTCGCGCAGCATCGAGGCCTTCAGCACAGAACCGGCCTGGGTGGTCGCGGTCAGGGCGATCTCGCGCGCCTTGGCGGGAATCGGCTCACCGGCGGCGTCGGCCACGGCCAGGCATTCGTCGTACAGCCCGCGCACGATCGCCGCGCCATCATCGGTGGCCACGATCGTGCCGACATCGGCGCGCATCAGGCAGGTCGATGCGGCCAGGGTGGTCAGGAAGGTGTACTTGATCCACTGCTCCTGGCCGATCGCATCGCTGGCCACATGGTCCACGCCGGCCTGCACGCAGGCCGCCGCCAGCGCCAGCACCCGCGCGCTGCTGCCGGTGCCGTCGCGCTCGCCGAAGGTGAGCTTGGCCGCAGGCGCCAGATGCAGCACCGCGCCATCGGCGGCCTTGGTCGCGCTGATGAAGCACAGCCCGCCCAACACCGCATCGCGGCCGAAGCGCGCATCCAGAGCGGCGTAATGGCGCAGCCCGTTGAGGATCGGCAGTACCGTGGTGCGCGGCCCCATCGCCGGCGCGATGGCCTCGATGGCGCTGTCCAGGTCATAGGCCTTGCAGCTCAGGATGACCAGGTCGAACGGCTGCGCCGCCGCCAGCGCGGGCAATGCCTCGGCGCTGACGTGCTGCACCGCGAACGCCGCATCGCCCAGCGGGCTGCGGATCACCAGACCCTCGGCCTCCAGCTGGGCTGCACGCGCCGGACGTACCAGGAAGGTCACGTCCACGCCGGCCTGCGCCAGGCGACCACCGAAATAACCGCCGGTACCGCCGGCGCCGAGGATCAGGATGCGCATCAGCTCCGCATCCCCACACCACGCTTCAGCAGCCACAGCGCGAGCGCGGTGAGCGCCACCACGAAGCCGAGCATCAGCGCGTAGGCCACCCACAGCGGCACGTCRCTGGTGCCCAGCAGGCCGTAGCGGAACGCGTTGACCATGTAGAAGATCGGGTTGGCATGGGTGGCCGCTTCGGCCCAGGTCGGCAGCAGCTTCACCGAGTAGAACACGCCGCCCAGATAGGTCAGCGGGGTCAGGATGAAGGTCGGCACGATCGCCACGTCATCGAACTTCTTGGCGTACACCGCGTTGATGAAACCGGCCAGCGAGAAGATCGTCGCGCCCAGCAGCACCGTGGTCAGCGTCACCAGCGGATGCGGGATGCGCACCGGGGTGAAGAACATGGCGATGATCAGCACGATCACGCCGACCATCAGGCCGCGCAGCACCGCGCCGGACACATAGCCCCACAGGATCACCCAGTTCGGCATCGGGCTCACCAGCAGCTCTTCGACATGGCGGCCGAACTTGGCGCCGAAGAAGGACGAACTGATGTTGCCATAGCTGTTCTGGATCACGCTCATCATCACCAGGCCCGGCACGATGAACTGCATGTAGCTGTAGCCGCCCATCTCGCCCACGCGCGAGCCGATCAGGCCGCCGAAGATCAGGAAGTACAGGGTCATGGTGATCGCCGGCGGCACCAGGGTCTGGCCCCAGATGCGCAGGATGCGCGCCACTTCGCGGCGCACGATGGTCATCAGCGCGATGCGGTTGCGCTGGCCGTCGGTCAGGACCGGGGTCGGGGTGCTGCTCATGCCACGTTCTCCTGGTTGCCGGTGAGGCGCACGAACAGCTCCTCCAGGCGGTTGCTCTTGGTCCGCATCGAACGCACCCGGATGCCGGCGGCGTTCAAGGCGTCAAAGACCCGGTTGAGGTCCATCGCGCGCGGCATGTCCACATCCAGCGTGTGGCTGTCGGTGGCGATCAGGATGGCGCCTTCGATTTCCGGCAGCTGGGCCGGCAGGCTGCCGTCGATGTCGAACAGGAAGCCTTCCACGTCCAGCTTGGCCAGCAGTTCGCGCATCGGGCCCTGGGTGACGATCTGGCCGTGGTTGATGATGGCCAGGTTCCGGCACAGGTGCTCGGCTTCTTCCAGGTAGTGCGTGGTCAGGATGATCGTGGTGCCGGCGGCATTGATCTCCTTGAGCACGCGCCACATGTCGCGGCGGATCTCGATGTCCACACCGGCGGTGGGCTCATCCAGGATCAGCAGGCGCGGGCGGGTCATCATCGCGCGGGCGATCATCAGCCGGCGCTTCATGCCGCCGGACAGGGTACGGCTCATCACCTGCGCCTTCTCCCACAGATGCGCGCGCTTGAGCTCCTCTTCGGCCATCTTCTCGGCCTCGGCGCGGGCCACGCCGTAGAACCCGGCGTAGTTGACCAGGATGTCGAAGGGCTTCTCGAACAGGTTGAAGTTGATCTCCTGCGGGACCAGGCCGATCAGGCGCATGGTCGCACTGCGGTTGCGCACCAGGTCGCTGCCGAAGACCTCGACCTGGCCCTCGCTGAGGTTCACCAGCGAGCTGATGATGCCGATCAGGGTGGACTTGCCGGCCCCGTTGGGGCCCAGCAGGGCGAAGAAATCGCCCGGGAGGACGTCCAGCGAGACGCCCTTCAGGGCCTGGGTGCCGTTTTCGTAGGTTTTACGGAGGTCGCGGACCCGCAGGGCGGGGGCCGTACCGGTCGCGGGAGTGTTCTGGGAAGCCAAGCTCTTGCCTTCGCGCCTGCGGGCTGGCGCTGGATAGGGGCGGGGAGCGGCTATTATAGAAGACCCCGAGGGCTTGCCCCGGCTACACACTGTCCCGAAAAGTCGTGCCTGCCCAATTCCCCCTCAAACTGGTCGACCGGCGCATGCTGGCCCCGACCGTCGGCCACTACCAGTTCCTGCGTGATGACGGCCAGCCGCTGGATTTCCAGCCCGGCCAGTTCATCCAGGTCCATTTCGAGTACGCCGACGGCACCGCCACCAAGCGCAGTTACTCGCTGGCCACCATTCACAACCACGCCCTCGGCGCGGGCGAAGCGGTCGATATCGCGGTCAGCTTCGTCCCCGGCGGCGCCGCCACGGCCCTGTTCGAGGGCCTGGACATCGGCGGCCACGTCACCGCCAGCGGCCCGTTCGGCCGGTTCTGCCTGCAGCCGGGCGACCACAACGCGCGCTACCTGCTGATCGCCACCGGCACCGGGGTCACCCCCTACCGCTCGATGCTGCCGCTGCTGGCCACCGCCATGGCCGAGCGTGGTGTCGACGTGGTGCTGCTGCAGGGCGCCCGCACGCCGGCCGAACTGCTCTACAGCGACGACTTCCGCGCCTTCGCCGACGCCCACCCGGGCTTCCGCTACGTGCCGTGCCTGTCGCGCGAGCTGCCCGACAACCCGCACCCGGACGTGCGCCACGGCTACGTGCAGCAGCACCTGGCCGAATTCGCGCCCAACCCGGCCACCGACATCGCCTACCTGTGCGGCAACCCGGACATGGTGGATGCGACGTTCGAGGCGTTGAAAGAGGCGGGGCTGCCGACGCCGCAGGTGCGGCGGGAGAAGTACGTCAGTAGCAAGTAGGCCGCTGCGCTGACCGGGGGCAGCCAACGCCGCCCCCGGTGGTGCACTCAGTACGGAATCCAGGCGTCGCGCCAGGCCGRTCCGGTCCCGGGGCGGTAGGCGTCGGCGTCGGTGTTGCACCAGGCGCCTTCCGGGAACGGCCGGCACGCATACAGCTGGCCATCGCTGCCCTTCACCACGGTCTGGCCCGGAATGTAGCGGCCGATACCGGCGGGGTAGACGAAATCGTAGTCACCCTCCGGCGGCGGCACTTCCGGTGTCCGTACATCGAGCTGGAACCGGTGGCCCGCCGAGAGGTACACGCGGTTGTCGGTGGCCGAGGCTATCGGCGTGACCACCCCATCGCGCATCACCCCCACCCGCGCGTGGGTGGCGCTGGCGTTGACCTGCCGGGCCAACTGCAGCGGCCACTGCGCAGGGGCGGTCTGGCCGCTGGCCAGCGTGGCCTGCACCGTTTCCACGTCCTGCCCGGCGGCAGTGAACACGCGCAGCGACAACACCGTTCCAACCGGCAGTTCGCCGCGTGCGGTAAGCGGACCGGCGTCCTGCCAGCCGGGCGGGGGCGTGCCGCCGTCGCCGTCGAAGCGCACGTCCATGCAGGTGTAGAACGCCTCGCCGGAATCGGCACGTTGCCAGGTGTTGTAGATCACATGCGGGCCAGTGCGCCTGGGCAACTGGCATTCCAGCGTGTAGGTGCCATCGGGCGACAGCGGCGTATTGCCCAGCGTGCAGAACTTCTCCAGGTCGCCCCAGCCCATCGGTGAACCGGGCTGCCAGCCCTCGCGCGTGACGAAGAACTGCCAGTCACGCGTTACATGCGGTGCCGAGGCCTTGAATACGAAGGTGAAGCGGCCATTGGCATCGGCCTGGATCGGCGTGCGCTGCCAGTCGCTGCGGTCCAGGTCCAGGCCACGGAAGGTGGGGTTGTTGCCACTGCACAGCGCCCCGTCCGGCACCACGGCCTGGTGATTGCCGTTGGCGTGGGCTTGGTTGATGCCCGCCCAGTCGTAGAACGCCTGGGCGCCACCAACCGCCTTGGCGGCGGCGCAGGCCGGGTTGGTCGGGTTTTCCGGATTGCCCTGGAAGCAGGCGTACACCCGGCTGATCGGCGTGGTCATGGTGCCGTGGGCGTGCGCGGTCGCGCCGGCCGCCAGGCCGCCCAGCGCCAGTGACAGCGCGATCAGGGAACGGGAATGTCGAGAGGTCATGGTGTCTCCGTAAGCAGGGATGAAAGGCGCGGCCGGCATCGGTGCGTCGGCGGGGGCGATGGGGCGCGCGCCGCCGAGTATCTGGCGCTGTCAGGAAATTCCTAATGGGATTTATTGCAGTGGATGCGCGTTGGGACAGTCATCAATGTGCGTCTGGGCAGCGCATCCCAGAACGTTGCGGAATGGCGTCGATACCGCGACGGCTTTGCCACGCCGCCGCGCACGCTAAACTGCGCGCCGTTCCGATGCCCGAGGCCGCATGTCCCTGGATTTCCCCACCGTCGCGGTCCTCGGCTACCTGCTGTGCCTGGGCATTGCGTTGGGCTTTTCACTCCTGCTGCTGGTCCTGCGCGGGCAACCGGCGCTGCGCCTGTGGACGGCCAGTCTGTGGCTGCTGGCGCTCAGCTTGACCTCGGTGGCGCTGCGTGCGCAGTTGCCGGTGGTGCCGCTGGTGATCTTCGGCAATGCGGTATTGGCGCTGTCGGCGGTGGCGATGCTGTACGGCGTGGCGCGCCACCTGCAGCGGCGACTGCCGAGCTGGCAGCCGGCGCTGCTGGCCGGTGCGTACGTAGCCGGCATCGTGGTGTTCGTGGTGCCGTTACCGAACCTGGCCGTCCGGCTCAACGTGGCCAGCCTGTTCTCTGTCCTGGTCAACAGCTGGATGGCCTGGATGCTGGTCCGACATGCACCGCCCGAGCAGCGCACCAGTTGCTGGCTGGCCGCGGCGATCTTCGGGGCTGAAGCGATGGTGTACCTGGTGCGGCTGTGGTTGCCGGTGGCGCCCGATGCCGGGCAGGACATCTTCCGGGCTGGCGCGCCGATGTTTGCCACTTACCTCGCGGGCATCTTCCTGGAACTGGCCCGCTGCTTCGCCCTGGTGCTGCTGCTGGTGGAGAAGATGCTGGTCGACCTGCGCCGCGCGGCACGCACCGATGGACTGACCGGCCTGCTCAACCGCGGCGYGGTGCTGGCCGATGGCCAGGCGTGCCTGCAGCAGTGCCAGCGGCAACAGCAACCGTTGGCCCTGCTGCTGCTGGACGTAGACCACTTCAAGCAGGTCAACGATCGCTGGGGGCACATCGCGGGCGACCAGGTCCTGCGCCACTTCGCCACGGTCCTGTCCAGCAGTCTGGCCGGGCAGCAGCCGTTGTTGGGCCGCTACGGCGGCGAGGAGTTCGTGCTGCTGCTGCCGGGCGCCGACCATGCCCGGGCCACGCAACAGGCCGACCACATCCGCGCGCAGCTGCAGGCTTGCCCCGCCTGCCTGGGCGATGTGCCGGTCATGGTCACCACCAGCATCGGGTTGGCTGTCGACACTGGGGCGCACGACCTGGCGGCCTTGCTGGCCGCCGCTGACCGGGCGCTCTACCAGGCCAAGGCCGACGGCCGCGACCGCACCGTCAGCGCGGTTCCAGTGACTGCCTGAGCCTGGCCGAGGCACGGCATCGGTACTCGCGGCAGTGTGCGCGTCACATCCAGCGCGCCCCGCCGTCATGGCATGCTGAGACCCTTCAATCCAGGATGCGATCGAACATGCGAGTTTCCTGCCGTCCCTTGGCGACCGGAGCAGCCTTGCTGCTGCTGGCCGCCTGCCAGGCCACCCCGGATACCCCGGCGGAGGGCGCGCAACGCCAGTACGGAACACTGACGTTCAAGCCGTGCACGCTGACCAGCACCCAGGCCAGCGACAACGTCGAAGCCCAGTGCACCACCCTGCAGGTGGCCGAGAACCCGGCCGCGCCCACCGGTCGCAAGATCGGCTTGAATATCGCGTGGCTGGAAACCAGCAACGAAGGCGAGGGCAAGCACGACCCGGTGTTCTTCCTGGCCGGCGGGCCGGGCCAGGCGGCTACTGAAGTGGCGGCGGTGATCAACCTGGCCCTGCGCGAAGTGCGCAAGCAGCGCGACATCATCCTGGTCGACCAGCGTGGCACGGGTAAATCCAATCCGCTGACCTGCGTGGGCGCCGACGGCAAGGAGATGGCGCTCGATGACGCCGCTACCCCGTCCACCCAGCTGATCGCCGATTTCGCCCGGCAGTGCGCCGCATCGCTGGCTGATCGCGCCGACACCCGTTTCTACACCACCACCCAGGCCATCGGCGACATCGATGCGGTGCGTGCGGCCCTGGGCGCGGACAAGATCAACCTGATCGGCGGCTCCTACGGCACCCGCGTGGCCCAGCAGTACGCCGCGCACTACCCGCAGCACACCCGTGCGGTGGTGATCGACGGCGTGGCCCCCAACGACGTGGTGGTGGGCGGTGATTTCGCCGACACCTTCGAAACGGCCATCGACCTGCAGGCCGAGCAGTGCCGCAAGGACGCCGCGTGCGCCAAGCGCTTCCCGGTCGATACCCGCACCCAGCTGAAGAACGTGATGACCGCGCTGGCCAAGGCCCCGGTCGAGGTCGAGTACCGCGACCCGGGCACCGCCGAGGCCAAGCGCGACGTGCTCACCGCCGACTCGGTCACCGGCCTGGCCTTCATGTTCTCGTACATGCCCGAGCTGTCCTCGCTGCTGCCGGTGGTGCTCGACGAGGCCGCGCACGCGCGCTACGCGCCGCTGATGTCGCTGAGCAGGATGGCCGGTCGCACGCTGGGGGTGCAGATGAACCGGGGCATGCAGTGGTCGGTGATCTGCGCCGAGGATGCCGACCGTTACCAGRAGCCGGCCGTCAATGATCGCCTGCTCGGGCCGGAAGTGGCGCGCATGTTCTTCGCCGCGTGCCCGGGCTGGAACGTCGGCACGCGCCCGAAGGACTTCACCGCCCCGCTGAAGAGCGACCTGCCGGTGCTGCTGCTGTCGGGCCAGTTCGATCCGGTCACCCCGCCGCGCTACGCCGAGCAGGTGCTCAAGACCCTGCCCAACGGCCGCCATCTGGTCGCCAAGGGCCAGGGCCACGGCACCCTCAACGCTGGCTGCATGCCGCGCCTGCTCGGCCAGTTCATGGACAAGGCCGACGCCACGTCGCTCGACGCCACCTGCCTGGACGCGCTGAGTCCGGTGCCGGCCTTCACTTCGTTCAACGGATGGGCACCATGATCGTCGCCGAGAACCTGCATAAAGCCTTCAAGACCAAGACCGGCCTGATCAAGGCGGTGAACAACGTCGGCTTCCATGCCGAGGACGGCCAGATCACCGGCCTGCTCGGSCCCAACGGCGCCGGCAAGACCACCACCATGCGCATGCTGTACACGCTGATGACGCCTGACGAAGGCCGGGTGATGGTCGATGGCATCGACGCGGCTGCCGACGCGGTGGCGGTGCGCCGCCGGCTGGGCGTGCTGCCCGATGCGCGCGGGGTCTACAAGCGCCTGACCGCGCGCGAGAACATCGCCTACTTCGGCCAGTTGCACGGCATGAGCGGGCCGCAGATCCGCGAGCGCACCCAGGTGCTGTCGCAGGCGCTGGACATGGAAGACATCCTGGACCGCCAGACCGATGGTTTCTCGCAGGGCCAGCGCACCAAGACCGCGATCGCCCGCGCGCTGGTGCACGACCCGCGCAACGTCATCCTCGACGAGCCCACCAACGGCCTGGACGTGATGACCACGCGCGCGCTGCGCGGCTTCCTGCGGGGTCTGCGCAACGAGGGCCGCTGCGTCATCTTCTCCAGCCACATCATGCAGGAGGTGGCCGCGCTGTGTGATCGCATCGTGATCATCGCCCACGGCACGGTGATGGCCGCCGGCACGGCCGATGAGCTGCGCGCACAGACCGGGGAAGACAACCTGGAAGATGCCTTCGTCAAGGTGATCGGTTCGGAAGAAGGATTGCACGCATGAGTTCGTTCGCCACGTTGTTGACCGTGATGCGCAAGGAACTGCGCGATCTTTCCCGCGACCGCCGCACCCTTGCGCTGACCCTGCTGCTCGGCCCGCTGCTGTACCCGATCCTGATCCTGGGCATGGGCAAGCTGGCCGAAAGCCGGGTCAAGACCCAGATCGACAAGCCACTGGACATCGCCACCATCGGTCGCGAGCACGCGCCCAACCTGGTGCGCTTCCTGGCCGCGCAGGGACTCAATGCGGTGGATGCCCCCAAGGACCTGACCGAGGCCATCCGCGACCAGCAGATCGACGTCGCGTTGCGGATCAGCCCGGACTTCGGCGAGGACTGGGCCGAAGGGCGTCCGGCGCTGGTGGAGATCGTCAAGGACAGCACCCGCCGCGCCGCCGACATCCCCAGCATGCGCCTGCAGACCGCGCTGGCCGGCTACAACCAGCAGGTGGGTGCGCTGCGCCTGCTCGCCCGTGGCGTGGATGCACAGGTGGCCCGGCCGCTGGAGCTGGCCACGCAGGACCTGGCCACCGCCGAGGCCAAGCGCGGTCAGGTGCTGTCCTACCTGCTGCCGGTACTGCTGACCATCACCTCGTTCCTGGGCGGCGCCTACCTGGTGATGGATACCACCGCCGGCGAGCGCGAGCGCCAGTCGCTGGAGCCGCTGCTGGCCACCCCGGCGCCGCGCAGTGCCATCGTCAGTGGCAAGATCGCCGCCGCCTGCATGGTGGGCATGGCCTCGCTGCTGCTGACATTGTTGGCGTTCAAGCTGAGTGCGCAGGTGTCCAGCAGCGGGGCAGGGCGACAGCTCAACATGGGCTTCCTGCCGATGCTGCAGATGCTGCTGATCATGCTGCCGATGCTGTTCATCGGCACCTCGCTGCTGACGTTCCTGTCGGCGGCGGCCAAGAGCATGAAGGAAGCCCAAAGCCACATGACCTGGCTGATGCTGCTGCCGATGCTGCCCGGGTATGCGCTGATGGTGTACCCGCTGAAGAGTGAGCTGTGGCAGTTCGCGGTGCCGTTCCTGGCGCAGAACCAGATGCTGCTGAAGATCATCCGCCATGAGCCGATCAGCGCGCAGATGTGGGGCGTGTACCTGGCCGCTGGCTTCGGACTGGCGGCGGTGCTGTGGTACGCGGCGGTGCGTCGTTACCACCAGGAGCGGTTGGCGATTTCGGGGTGAGTCGTGCGGGGCGATGGCGACGCTGCCATCGCCCCGCTATCGATGCTCGCGTTGGAGCCAAGGGCGCAATCCGCGGATGGGTTGTGATCCCCCGCCGATGGTTCAGGTGCTTGCGGTTGGTAGTGCAGCCACGCATGGCGTGGCTCTACCGGCCCCGAACCCGGGTAGAGCCACGCCATGCGTGGCTGCCTTGCAACGAGAAACACGGAACCAACAAAAAGCCCGGCGCACGCCGGGCTTTTTGTTACCGCGATCGGCCAGCGATCAACCGCCCGGCGCGAAGGCCAGCGTGCGACGCGTGGTCACCGGTGCACCGACCGGTTCGAACTTCCAGCGCTTGACCGCGTTGAGCGCTTCGCGATCGAACACGCGCGAGGGCGTGGCGCGCAGCACGCGGGCGTTGGTGACCGAGCCGTCGGTGCCGACGGTGATTTCCACCAGCACTTCGCCGGACGTGCCCGACCGCAGCGCCTCGGCCGGGTAGCGCGGGGCCGGGGTGCTGACCGGGCGCAGGCTGGGTGCGGCGGCGGCCGGTGCAGCGGCCTGGCGGGCAGCGGTGGCCTGCTGGGCGGCGGCGGCCTGCTGGCGCTGTTCGGCCTCGCGGCGGGTCGCGGCCTGGCGCTCGGCCTGGCGCTCGCCGTCGCGGCGGGCGGCATCCTGCTGGGCGGCGATGGTGCGGGCCGCTTCGGCTTCGGTGGCCTGCTGCTGGGCCTGGCGCTGCTGGTCGGCCAGCTGCTTGGTGCGGCTTTCGGCGTCCTTCTTGACCTTGTCGGTCTCTTCCTGGGTGCGCTTGAGCGCGGTCTGCATGCCGCCGCTGATGCCCTGCTTCAGGCGCGGCAGCGCCGGTGCGGTGGCGTCGACCTTTTCGATCAGCGCGACCAGCCGCTGCGATTCGGCGAAGTCCTCGCGGCCCAGGCTCTGCTCGGCCGCGATCAGGGTGTAGGGCAGCAGGTCGGTCAGCGCGCTCTTGACCGAGGCGTCATCGGGGGTCTTGTCGCGCAGCGCCAGGTAGTACTCGATGGCGTTGTCGCCGGCCGGGGCGTACATGCGGTTTTCGCGCAGGGCCTGGCTGGCCAGGTCGCGCAGCTGGTCGGTGCCCATCGACTGCACCTTGGCCGAGACCGCCGGTGCGGCCGGCGCCGCCGGCGTGGCGGTGGTGGCGGTCCCTGCGGCAGGCGCGGCCGGTGCCGGTTCGTCCTTGCCCGAGCAGGCGGCCAGGGCCACCAGCAGGGTCAGCGGCGCAAGCAGGCGCGCCTTGGCGATCGTGTTGACGTGCGACATCCAACTCCCCTTTGAAGACGACGATACGTAAGGCCCGATGCGGTCAGGCTGGCCGAGGCCCATGGACGTTTCCCGACGTCCACGGCAGTACTGCAGGTGTGCAATCTAGCACCCCCTCGCCCGGCCGGGGGCCGGGCGGCGAGGGCAGGCCGGCATCGTGACCGATGCCGGCGCCGCCGGGCAAGCGTCAGTGCGACAGCGTCTTGCTGGGCGTGCCGCTCATCAGCTTGTCGGTGTAGGCGATGCCGATCGCCGACAGGATGAAGGCGGCATGGATGATGGTCTGCCACATCACCCCGGTGGAGGTGAACGCGGTGCACTTGAAGGCCACTGCGGCGCTCGGGCCGGCGGCTGCAACGGCGCTGGCCACCGCCTGGATGTAGACATCGCTGTTGCACGAGGGAAGGCTGTCCAGGCTGCCGGCGGCGATGAAGGTCTTGAGCAGGTGGATCGAGGAGATGCCGATGATTGACAGCGCCAGCTTCACCTTCAGCACGCTGGCATTGACGTGGCTGAGCCATTCCGGCTGGTCGGGATGGTTCTCCAGGCGCAGGCGCGAGACGAAGGTCTCATAGCCGCCCACGATCACCATCACCAGCAGGTTGGAGATCATCACCACGTCGATCAGGCCCAGCACCAGCAGCATGATTTCCTGCTCGCCCATGCTGTTGGCCTTGTGCAGCAGGTGCCACAGTTCCTTGCCGAACAGGAACACATACACGCACTGCGCCAGGATCAGGCCCAGGTACAGCGGCAGCTGCAGCCAGCGCGAGGCGAAGATCAGGGACGACAGGGGGCTGATGGGCTTTTCGGGGGCGCTCATGCTGGAATGCTGCGTTGCGGGGGACGCGGCAGGTTAACGGGTCCGCCGTGACCCCGCCACCCAACCGACGCACTAGACTCCAGACTTACCCATCCGCGAGTGCGCCGCCATGATCGACCTGTACTACTGGCCCACCCCCAACGGCCACAAAGTCACGCTGCTGCTGGAAGAGCTGGGCCTGCCGTACCAGATCAAGCCGGTCAACATCGGCGCCGGCGACCAGTTCAAGCCCGAATTCCTGGCGATCTCGCCCAACAACAAGATGCCGGCCCTGGTCGACCACCAGCCCGCCGACGGTGGCGCCCCACAGAGCGTGTTCGAGTCCGGCGCGATCCTGCTGTACCTGGCCGAGAAGACCGGCCGCTTCGTGCCATCCGATGCACGCGGCCGGGTGGCGGTGCTGGAGTGGCTGTTCTGGCAGATGGCCGGGCTGGGCCCGATGAGCGGGCAGATGGGCCACTTCAACGTGTATGCGCCCGAGCAGATTCCCTATGCCATCGAGCGCTACAACAACGAAGTGCGCCGCCTGCACGGGGTGATGGACAAGCGCCTGGCCGACAGCGCTTTCCTCGGCGGTGCGGAATACAGCATCGCCGACATGGCCAGTTACCCGTGGATCGGGGCATACGAAAAGCTGCCGGTGGATTTCGCCGCCTTCCCGCACCTCAAGCGCTGGCACGAGGCCATCGCCGCGCGCCCGGCCACCCAGCGCGCCTATGCGCTGCGCCAGAAGGTCAACCCGGACGCCGGCAAGCCGCTGAGCGAGGAAGAGCGCAGGCACCTGTTCGGCCAGCGCTGAGCCGGGACTACCCGCCGCCGCCCCGCTCCAGACATCCCCACCGACCCAGAGGGTAGTGCCGGCCGCTGGCCGGTTCCCCAAAACGCCCGCCGCAGCCGCACCCCGCCCAACCGCCGGCACGGGCGCAAGGCTTTTGGTTAGGATGAACTGCTCCCCGTCCGCCCCGCGCGGGCGGGGAACGTCCAGACGCTGCCGGAATCCTTCATGCGCCACCTGTTTGCTTCACTTGCCCTCATGCTCGCTTCGACCACGCTCGCCCACGCCGAAAAGCTGACCCTGGAGGCCATCACCGGCCCCTTGCCGTTGTCCGGCCCGACCCTGATGAAACCCAAGGTCGCCCCGGACGGCTCGCAGGTCAGCTTCCTGCGCGGCAAGGACGCCGACCGCAACCAGCTGGACCTGTGGGCCTACGACATCGCCAGCGGCACGACCCACCTGCTGGTCGACTCCAAGGTAGTGCTGCCGGGCGAAGAAACCCTGAGCGATGCCGAAAAAGCCCGCCGCGAGCGCCAGCGCATCGCCGCGATGACCGGGATCGTCGATTACCAGTGGTCGCCCGACGCACGCACCTTGCTGTTTCCGCTCGGCGGCGAGCTTTACCTGTACGACCTGAGCAAACAGGGCAAGGCGGCGGTACGCCAGCTCACCCACGGCGAAGGGTTCGCCACCGATGCCAAGCTCTCGCCCAAGGGCGGGTTCGTCAGCTTCGTGCGCGCGCGCAACCTGTGGGTGATCGACCTGGCCAGCGGCAAGCAGATCCAGCTCACCGGCGACGGCAGCGACACCATCGGCAACGGCGTGGCCGAATTCGTTGCCGATGAGGAGATGGACCGCCACACCGGTTACTGGTGGGCGCCGGACGACTCGGCGATCGCCTTTGCGCGCATCGATGAAAGCCCGGTGCCGGTGCAGAAGCGCTATGAGATGTATGCCGACCGCACCGAGATGATCGAGCAGCGCTATCCGGCGGCCGGCGACCACAACGTCACCGTCAAGCTCGCGGTGATCGCGCCGAAGGCCGATGCCGCACCGCGCTGGATCGACCTCGGCCGCAACCCGGACATCTACCTGGCACGGGTGGATTGGCGCGATCCGCAGCGCCTGACCTTCCAGCGCCAGTCGCGCGACCAGAAGCGCCTGGAACTGATCCAGGCCGATCTGGCCAGCGGCCAGCAGCACACGCTGGTCACCGAAACCTCCAGGACCTGGGTGCCGCTGCACAACAGCCTGCATTTCCTGAAGCAGGGCGGCTTCGTGTGGTCGTCCGAGCGCAGCGGTTTCGAGCATCTGTACCGCGTCTCCGACGACGGCAAGACCGTCACCGCGCTCACCAGCGGTCACTGGCCCGTCGATGAACTGCTGGCCGTGGACGAAGCCGCCGGCAAGGTGTACTTCCGCGCCGGTGTCGATTCGCCGCGCGAAAGCCAGATCTACGCCGTGCCGCTGCAGGGCGGCACGCTGCAGCGCCTGTCGCAGGCACCGGGCATGCACAGTGCCAGCTTCGCCAAGAATGCCAGCGTCTACGTGGACAGCTGGTCCAACACCTCCACCCCGCCGCAGATCGCCCTGTTCCGCGCCAACGGCGAGAAGATCGCCACCCTGGTCGAAAACAATCTGCGCGATCCGCAGCACCCCTACGCGCGCTACCTGGATGCGCAGCGCCCGGTCGAGTTCGGCACGCTTACCGCTGCCG
>NZ_JBFULO010000003.1:0-38775 GCF_054049855.1 Stenotrophomonas sp. P5_B8
ATGCGCGGCGAAGGCGTCTACGCCGACCTGCTGTCGAGCCGCTTCAAGCTGGCGCGCAAGCGGCTCGGATTCGACGCGCAGAACAGTCATTGGCCGAAGCTGGATTGCGGCAAGTTTTTGCGGCCGTTGCCGCCCCGGGTGGATTCGCCGCAAGGCAGCCTGTTCTGACCCCACTGGACGATGGGCCCGATGCCGACCACTATCGGAAGCACCGAAGGCACGTAGGGAAAGCGGGTGAATGTTGCGGCAGTCACCACGGCGGCCAACGCGACGATCCTCGCCGTAATGAACGAGCAGCGCCGCAGGGTGCTGGCCCACTTCAACGCGCACAAGGCGCTCTCGCCGGAGCGCGCGATCGCGCGTGATGCGTTGGAACCCGCGTTGCACGCCACGCTCGAACAACTGCGTGCGCAGGGCATCATCAAGGACAGCGGTGATGCGCTCAGCTATCTGGATGCCGACGCGCTGCTGGCGCATGAGAAGAAGATGGCCAAGAGTGGACGTATCGCCGTAATGGCGATGGTGCCGGTGTTGGTTGGGGTTGCGGTTGCCGTTGTCGTGGCGATTACATTCTCGCGTTGAGGTTGGCCGGCTTCAGCCAGGTGTGGCAGGAGCCGGCCAGCGGCCGGCACTACCGGGGCGTGCGTCGTATATCCAATGGGTGCGTGGCGCGGTTCAAGCACCTGGATATGGCCCGCCGCCTTCAGTTCCCGCCGAACAGCTTCTGAGCGTTCTGGAACAGCACCCAGCTGGTGGCGATGAACTTGTCGCCGCCGTGCGGACGATTGCCGCGGTGGGTGTGGGTGAACGCGGTCGGCGCGATCAGCAGGCTGCCGGTGCGTGGGGCGATCTTGCGGTCCTGGAACAGGAAYTCGGTTTCGCCCTGTTCGAAATCATCGTTGAGATAGAGCGTCCACAACAGGTGGCGATGCAGGGTCTCGGCGGCGGGATCGCGCGGGTACAGTTCGCAATGCCAATAGGGATAACCGCCCTCGCCTGCGGCATACCATTGCAGATTGATGGCACCGGGACGCAGGCAGGTGCGGGCCAGGTCGGACAGCGTTGCATCGTCCATGCCTACGAAATCATCGGCGGCCAATCGACGTGGGCTACCGTCGCTGTCCTGGATCTGCAACATCAACGGCGAGATCAGTGCCTGTGGATAACGGCGTAGATAACTCATCACGCCGCGAAACACCGCCTGCTGCAACTGCATGTCCACATCGCGCCACGCGACATCGCCGCTGATGCGGAGATCCTTGCTGTGCTTGAGTTCCGGGAACACACCGCTGCCTACTTCACCGGGCCGCAACTGCGCACTGGTTCGCATCCTGGCCTGGATGGCGGCACACATCCCGGCGGGGATGGCGTTGTGGATTACTTCGATGAAGTCGGGCGGAGCGTGGGCCGTCATGGGGTCATCCGTGGGCATCTGACCCCGATGGTGACCGCTGCGCTGGCCGATGTCACGCCGTTGCCATGTAGGCATTTCCCTGCCGAAAACGGGACCGGTATCGCACCGGTCCCGTGCTGCGCCCTCAGCCCTGCGCTTCGTCGTGCGCGCGGTGGTAGCGGGTGGCTTCGGCCACTTCATTGCGCGAGCCGAGGAACACCGGCACGCGCTGGTGCAGGTGGTCGGGCTGGATGTCGAGGATGCGCTCGCGCCCGGTGGTGGCCGCGCCGCCGGCCTGTTCGACCAGCAGGCCCATCGGGTTGGCTTCGTACATCAGGCGCAGCTTGCCGGCCTTGGTCGGATCCTTCTGGTCCCACGGGTAGATGAAGATGCCACCGCGGGTGAGGATGCGATGCACGTCGGCGACCATGCTGGCGATCCAGCGCATGTTGAAGTTCTTGCCGCGCGCGCCTTCCTTGCCGGCCAGCAGGTCCTGCACGTAGCCCTGCATCGGGGTTTCCCAATGGCGCTGGTTGGACATGTTGATCGCAAATTCCTGGGTCTCGGCCGGGATCTGAATGTCCGCGGTGGTCAGGACGAACTCGCCCTTCTCGCGGTCCAGGGTGAAGGCATGGGTCCCGTGGCCGACGGTGAGCACCATCTGCGTGCTGGGGCCGTAGATACAGTAGCCGGCAGCAACCTGGCTGGTGCCGGGTTGCAGGAAGCTGTCGTCGTTGGGCTGTTCGGTGCCGGGCGGGCAACGCAGCACGGAGAAGATGGTGCCGACGGACACGTTGACGTCGATGTTGGAGCTGCCGTCGAGGGGATCGAACAGCAGCAGGAAATCGCCGCGCGGGTAGGTGTCCGGGACCGGCTGGCAGTGGTCCATTTCTTCCGAGGCGCAGGCGGCGAGGTGACCGCCCCAGGCGTTCGCTTCGAGCAGGATCTCGTTGCTGATGACGTCGAGCTTCTTCTGGGCCTCGCCCTGCACGTTGCCGGTGCCGGCTTCGCCGAGCACGCCACCGAGTGCACCCTTGCTGACGGCGATGGAGATGCTGGTGCAGGCGCGTGCGACGACGGCGATCAGCTGGCGCAGGTCGGCATTGATGCGGCCTGCGTGCTGCTCTTCGATCAGGTACCGGGTAAGCGACGAACGGGACATGGACTGTGGCTGCCAAAGACGTTTGGGGGCCATATTGTCGCCGGTCGTCCATGGCATTACGAGGCAGGCGGGGGACACCGCACCAGACCCKGTAGAGCCGAGCCATGCTCGGCTGCCTTTGGCACAGTCTCCGGCAGGGCGAGCAGCCGAGCATGGCTCGGCTCTACCGGGTCTGGTGGCGCCGCGGCAACAGGAGGGACGTCGGCAGCGCGATGGGTACGTCGCCAACAGCAGAACGGCCGCACAAGGCGGCCGTTCTTCATTGCACTGTCGCGTGCGTCAGCCCTTGGCGACGGTCGACACGGCCTTGGCCACGTATTCCAGGTTGCCCTGGTTGAGCGCGGCCACGCAGATGCGGCCGGTGCCGACGGCGTAGATGCCGAACTCGTCGCGCAGGCGGTCCACCTGCGGGCGGGTCAGGCCGGAGTAGGAGAACATGCCGGCCTGGTCGTTGATGAAGGCGAACTCCGGCGCGCCGGCGGCGACCAGCTTGTCCACCAGACCATGACGCAGGGCGTGGATGCGCTCGCGCATCTCGGTCAGTTCCGCTTCCCACACCTGGCGCAGTTCCACGCTGTTGAGCACGCCGGCCACCAGCGCCGCACCGTGGTTGGACGGGCTGGAGTAGATGGTGCGGATGATGCGCTTGACCTGCGACTGCACGGCCTTGGCCGCATTCGCGTCCGGGGCCACCACCGACAGCGCGCCGATGCGCTCGCCGTACAGCGAGAACGACTTGGAGTACGAGTTGGCGACCACGAAGCTGTCGATGCCGGCCTCGGCGATGATGCGCACCGCAGCGCCGTCTTCGCTGATGCCCTTGTCGAAGCCCTGGTAGGCCATGTCGATGAACGGGAACAGCTGGCGGTCCTTCAACAGCGCGGCCACCTGCTTCCACTGCGCGACGGTGAGGTCGGCACCGGTCGGGTTGTGGCAGCACGCGTGCAGCAGCACCACCGTGCCCGGCTGCAGCTTGCCCAGGTCGGCGAGCATCGCCTCGAAGTCCACGCCGTGGGTGGTCGGGTCGAAGTAGCTGTACTCGACGACCTCGAAACCGGCGGCGCCGAATACGGCGCGGTGGTTTTCCCAACTCGGGTTGCTGATGGCGATGGTGGCGTGCGGCAGCAGCCGGTGCAGCAGGTCCGCACCCACGCGCAGCGCGCCGCTGCCGCCGATGGTCTGCGAGGTGGCGACGCGGCCGGCGGCCAGCAGCGGCGAATCCTTGCCGAACACCAGTTCGCGGGTGGCCTGGTTGTAGGCCGGCAGCCCGTCGATCGGCAGGTAGCCGCGCGGTTTGGCTTCGTTGGCCAGCTGCTGTTCGATCTGCTTGACGGCGCGAAGCAGCGGAATGCGGCCGCTCTCGTCGTAGTAGATGCCCACACCCAGGTTGACCTTGGTCGAGCGGCTGTCGGCGTTGTATGCCTCGGTCAGGCCCAGGATCGGGTCGCCTGGGACCAGTTCCACATTTGCAAAGAAGGACACGGCGGTACTCATTCGGATGACGGAAGGGGGGAGGATGTCGCGACGCGCGGTGCGGCCGGTCCGGCCACAACCGGGCCATCGTAACAAAGCCACGCCGAGGGCGCGGCGGCCACCGTCACGTTGGCTTCCGTACCATGGCGTGCGGCGCCCCACATCGCCGAGGACCCCAGATCGCATGTTCCGCTTATCCCCGTTTGTCCCGTCCTGCGCGCTGCTTTCGGCAGTGCTGCTGCCGAACCCGGCACAGGCCGCATCCACGCCCGATCAGTCCCCCGAGGTAGCGCGGCTGCCCACGGTTCAGGTGCAGGCCGCGCGGGTGCAACAGGTGGACGATGTCGACCTGCCGGCCTCGATCAGCACGGTGTGGCTGGACGACGAGGCCAACGGCGCCCTGGCGCAGGTATCCGAGGCGCTGGGCGGCATCCCCGGCGTGGTCGCCCGCGACCGCCAGAACTACGCACAGGACACCCAGCTGTCGATCCGCGGCTTTGGCGCGCGCTCGACCTTCGGGGTGCGCGGGGTGCGGGTGCTGGTCGATGGCGTGCCGGCGACCATGCCCGACGGCCAGGGCCAGCTCTCGCATGCGAGCCTGCTCTCAGCCCAGCGCGTGGACGTGCTGCGCGGGCCGTTCTCGGCGCTGTACGGCAATTCCTCCGGCGGCGTGGTGCAGGTGTGGAGTGCCGAGGGTGCGCCGGGCGATCCCTGGCGGTTGCGACTGGATACCGGCAGCGACAACACGCTCAGCGCCGGCGCGCAGCTGCGCGGCCAGCAGGGGCCGATCCGCTACAACGTGGCCGCCAACCACTTCCGCACCGATGGCTGGCGCGAGCACAGCGCCGCGCGCCGCGAGTCGGTCAATGCGCGGTTGGGGACCGACGTGGGCGGTGGCCAGCTTGATCTGGTGCTGAACTACTTCGACTCGCCCGATGCGCAGGATCCCCTCGGGCTGAGCCGCGCGCAGGTCAATGCCGATCCGCGCCAGGCCACGGCGGTGGCCGAGCAGTACAACACGCRCAAATCCGTTCGCCAGGCCCAGGCCGGGCTGGTGTTCACCCGTACCGATGGGGCGCACACGTGGCGGGCCATGGGCTATGCCGGGCAGCGCAGCGTGGAGCAGTACCTGGCGATTCCGCCGACGCCGCAGGCCAACCCACTGCATGCCGGCGGAGTGATCGACCTGGACGGCGACTACGGCGGGGTGGACGCGCGCTGGAGCTGGCACGGTGACTGGGCCGGGCGACCCCTGGATCTGGTGATCGGCGCCAATGCCGACCGTCAGGCGCAGGATCGCCGGGGTTACGAGAATTTCGTCGGCGATCAGGTCGGCATCAAGGGCCGCCTGCGCCGCAACCAGGCCGACCGTGTCGAGAACGTGGACCAGTTTGCCCAGGCCTGGTGGCAGTGGGCACCGCGCTGGTCGCTGCTGCTCGGCGTGCGCCACAGCACGGTACGGTTCCGCTCCAACGACCACTTCATCACCGCCACCAACCCCGACGACAGCGGCTCGCGCCGCTACGACGCCACCACGCCGGTGGCCGGGGTGGTATTCCGCGCGACCGATGCCTGGCGGTTGTACGCCTCGGCCGGGCGCGGCTTCGAGACCCCCACCTTCAACGAGCTGGGCTACCGCGCCGATGGCCAGGCCGGGCTGGCGCTGGACCTGTCGGCGGCCCGCAGCCGTAACCTGGAAGTAGGCAGCAAATGGCACGCGCAGAGCGGGGCAAGGCTGGAGGCGGCGCTGTTCCGCGCCGACACCGATGACGAACTGGCGGTGGCCAGCAACACCGGTGGCCGTGCCACCTACCGCAACATCGGCCGCACCCGCCGCCAGGGCCTGGAGGCAAGCTACGTGCAGCCGCTGGGCGCGCAGATGGAACTCGCGCTAGCATACACCTACCTGGAAGCGACCGTGCGCGACCCCTACGTGCTGTCCGGGGCGACCGTCGTTGCTGGTTCGAGGCTGCCCGGCGTGCCGGAGCAGCAGTGGAACGCGCGCCTGCAATACCGCCCGGGCGCGTGGCAGTGGGCGGCCGAGGTGGTGGCCTCCGGCGACACGGTGGTCAATGACCTGGCCACCGACAAAGCGGCCGGCTACGCACTGTTGAACCTCGAGGCGGCGCGCCGCTGGCAGCTGGCCCAGGGCACGCTGCGGGCCTTCGCGCGCCTGGACAACGTGCTGGACCAGCGCTATATCGGCTCGGTGATCGTCAACGACGGCAATCAGCGTTATTTCGAGCCGGGCCCGGATCGCCGGGTCAGCGTGGGCCTGCAGTGGCAGTGGGCGCCGTAAGGATCATTCAGGCGCCCGCTTGAACCCTGCCAACCGACGGTTGGCACCTACTTCGGCACCTTTGCCGGGACGAACGGCGAGGTCGGATCGCTGGCCGGGAAGGTTTCTTCCAGTGCCTGGTCCTGGTTGTCGCTGGCGTGCTGCTTGCGCTGCAGGCGCTGGTGCTCGTCTTCGCGGCGATGGTGACCGGCCGGACCTTCGCTGCCGGGGGTGAGGTCCTTGCGGTCGCGCGAGGGGGCTGCCGGGGCCACCGCCACCGGCAGATGGTCCGGCTCGGGCGGCGCGGGCATGCCGGCGCCGCGGTCTTCGGCATCCTGGTTGTCATGTTTGGCGTGTTGTTCGCCAGGCACCGGGGTGCTGGCTTCGCGCAGGGGATCGCGTGGCATGGAAATAACTCCGGAACGGGAGCACTACTACAGCGCGATGGCGGTGAAGTCGCTGCGAATCCGCAGCACTGAACGGATCTGTCACGGMTGGCTAACGGGGCCGGGACTATTCCTGCCTGCCCCAGTACCGCCGGAGTCGTGTCATGCCCCGCCTGGACCGTCGTGCCGCCCCCGCGTTGTTCAGCGCCTACCCGCAGCCGCCCCGGACCACGCGCCGCGTGCGTCGCGAGCGCACCGAGGAAGCCCAGGCGGTCGCACAGGACTACCTGCAGTACATGCGCAGCGATTACGAACGGCGGCGCGGCCACGGCCACCGCAGTTGGCGCGACCTGTACCCGGCCTATGCCTTCGCGCTGACCACCCATTACGCCGATTGGCCACGCGGCAACGATGAAGACACCGCCGGTGAGCTGGCCGAGCACTGGGAGCAGATGCGCGGGCAGTCGCGGCTGGGCTGGGCGCAGGCGCGCGGCATCGTCGAGGACGCCTGGCTGGCACTGGACCACATGCCGCCGACCGCCGTGCACGGGTTGCTGCAGTAACGCGTAAAGGGCGCCTGCACGGGGCGGACACGGGCGTTTCACGTGGGCGGGGGTACAGCTTGCCGTTCTCTTCCACGCTGGAGCAGCACCGCCATGGCCCGACCGATCTGGACCGGAACCTTGTCCTTTGGGTTGCTCAATGTCCCGGTGTCGCTGATGTCCGGCGAACGCAAGGTGGACCTGCAGTTCCGCATGCTCGACTCGCGCGATCGCAAGCCGATCCGCTTCGAGCGGGTCAACGCCGATACCGGCGAAGAAGTGCCGTGGAAAGACATCGTCAAGGCCTACGAGTACGACAAGGGCAGCTACGTGGTGCTGGAAGAGGACGACATCCGCTCGGCCGCGCCGGAAAGCCATGAGGCGGTGGAGGTGGAGACCTTCGTCGACGCCTCCACCATCGACCCGCGTTACTACGAGAAGCCCTACCTGCTGGTACCTGCCAAGAAGGCCGAGAAGGGCTACGTTCTCCTGCGCGAAACCCTGCGCAAGACCGGCAAGGTCGGCATTGCGCGGGTGGTGGTGCGGACCCGCGAGTACCTGTGCGCGGTGATGCCGCACGGCGACGGGTTGGTGCTGATGATTCTGCGCTACCCGCAGGAACTGGTCGATCCGGAAGACTACAAGCTGCCCGCCGGCAGCCTGGCCGAGTACCGCATCAGCAGCAAGGAAACGGCCATGGCCGAACAACTGATCGATTCGATGTCCGGTGAGTGGAAGCCCGATGACTACCACGACGAGTTCCGCGAGCGTCTGCAGACGCTGCTGACCAAGCGGATCAAGTCCAAGGGGGGCACCACCAAGGTGGAGGATGAACCCGCGCCGCGCGAGGACGATGCCACCAACGTGGTGGACTTCATGTCGCTGCTGCAGAAGAGCCTGGATGCGAAGAAGCGCACGCCGCCGAAGAAGACGGCCGTGACGGCGGCGCCGAAGAAGTCGGCGGCGAAGAAAGCCAAACCCGCCAAAAAAGCCGCGAAGGCGACCAAGAAGACGGCCACGCGCAGCACCACGCGCAAGGCCGGGTAAGCGCAGATGTCACTGCAGGAATACCGCCGCAAACGCCGCTTTGATGGCACCCCCGAGCCCGATGCCGAGCGCACCGGTGCACCGGCGCGACGCCCGATCTTCGTGGTGCAGCTGCATCACGCCAGTTCCCGTCACTACGATTTCCGCCTGGAAGCCGATGGCGTGCTCAAGAGCTGGGCGGTGCCGAAGGGGCCGTCGCTGCGCGTGGGCGAGAAGCGCCTGGCGGTGGAAGTGGAAGACCATCCGCTGTCCTATGCGACGTTTGAAGGCGATATCCCTAGCGGCCACTACGGCGCCGGACATGTGGATGTGTACGACCACGGCACCTGGGCGTGCGACGGCGATCCGCTCGAGGCGATCGCCGCCGGCAAGCTCGACTTCGTCCTGCACGGCGAGCGGCTCAAGGGCGGATGGAAGCTGGTGCGTACCGCGATGAAAGGCAAGCAGCACCAGTGGCTGCTGATCAAGCGCGACGATGACGATGCACGCGATGCGGAGGCCGATGACATGCTCGATACAGCGCCTGCTCGGCGTACGACTGGCAAGCGTACTGCTGCCTCGACAACCCGCACCGGCACCGGCAAGGCAGTGAAGACGGTCGCCAAGGCGCCGGCGGCACGCAAGGCCGACGCACGTTGGCACAAGCGCGCGCTGGCGCTGCCGGAGGCACGCGACACGCCTTATCCGCAGGGCTTCAAACCACAGTTGACCGACCACCGTGCCACCGCACCGGAGGGCGATGGCTGGTTGCACGAGATCAAATGGGACGGCTACCGTCTGCTGGCCGAGGTCAGCGACGGCGTGGTGTCCCTGCGCTCGCGCGGTGGCCTGGACTGGACCGATGACTTCCCCGAAGTGGTACAGGCGATTGCCGCGCTGCCGGTGCGCGACCTGCGACTGGATGGCGAGCTGGTGGTACTGGACGCGCAGGGCCGCAGCGACTTCACCGCGTTGCAGAAGGTGATTGATGGCACGGCCAGACAACCCTTGCGCTACGTGGTGTTCGACATGCCCGGTATTGCCGGCGTCGACATCAGCCGCGCGCCCTTGCTGGCCCGCAAGGCGCTGCTCAAGGACCTGATCGGCCCCGCGCCGGGCACCCTGGCCTACAGCGAGCACGTGCTCGATCATGGTCCGCAGGTGTTCGCCGCCAGTGGCGATGCGGGCTACGAGGGCATCATCAGCAAGCGGGTGGATGCGGTCTACGTCAACACGCGATCGCCGACCTGGATCAAGATCAAGCATGAAAATACCGATGAATTCCTGATCGTCGGCTACACCGAACCCAAGGGATCGCGCACCGGCTTCGGATCGCTGTTGATGGCCACCCCGGACAAGGGCGGCCTGCGCTATGTGGGCCGTGTCGGCACCGGTTTCGACGATGCGTTGCTGCGTGCGCTGACCCGCCAGCTCAGCGCGCTGGCGGTGAAAGACGCGGCGGTCGCCCTGCCCGCGCATGTGCCCTTCCCGGCGCGCAGCGTGCACTGGGTGAAACCGGTGCTGGTGGCCGAGGTCGCTTTCCGCGGCTGGGCCAAGGAAGGGTTGCTGCGCCAGGCCAGTTTCAAGCGGCTGCGCGAGGACAAGGCCGCGAAGGATCTGGGCGGTGCGGCGAAGGTGCCAGCCAAGGAAAAAAAGACCACCGCCGGCAAGATCACGACGAAGGCAGGCGCTGCGGCCAAAACGCGCGCTGTCGCCGAAAACGCTGGCGACGTGAACATCAGTCACCCCGAACGCGTGGTGTTCGCCAAGGCGAAGATCACCAAGGGCGAGGTGGCCGACTACTACCGGCAGATGGCGCGCTGGGTGCTGCCCGAAGTTGCCCGGCGGCCGCTGTCGCTGCTGCGTTGTCCGGATGGCGTGGACAAGCCGTGCTTCTTCCAGAAGCACCATGGCACGGGCCTGGGCGAGGCCGTAGGGGCCATTCCGCTGGAACAGAAGAGCGGGCGCGAAGACTACCTCTACATCGAGGACCTGATGGGCCTGCTGCAGCTGGTGCAGATGAACACGCTAGAGCTGCACCCGTGGGGTGCCACGGTGGCCGATCCCGAGCGCCCGGACCGGCTGGTGTTTGATCTGGATCCCGGCGAGGGCGTCACCTGGGCGCAGGTCAAGACCGCCGCGCGCGATGTGCGCGACCGGTTGCTGGAGACCGGGCTGCAGAGCTTTGTGCGGCTGTCCGGTGGCAAGGGCGTGCATGTGGTGGTGCCGCTGCAGCCCAGGGCCGACTGGGCGCAGGCCAAGGACTTCTGCGAGGCGTTCGCGCAGGCCATGGCCGAGCACGCGCCGGAGCGCTACGTGGCCACCATGAGCAAGGCCAAGCGTACCGGCGTGATCTTCATCGACTGGCTGCGCAACGCACGCGGTGCCACCAGTGTGTGCTCCTGGTCGCTGCGGGCGCGCCCGGGTGCGGGCGTGGCAGTGCCGTTGCGCTGGGAAGAACTGGGCCGGGTGACCGCTGCCGACGCGTTCCCGTTGGCCAAGGCGCTGCAGCGGGCGCAGCGGTTGAAGCAGGATCCGTGGGACGGAATCGACGCGGTGAAGCAGGTGCTGCCGGGCGCGTGACGCAGGGGCGCGTCATCGCCATTGCGCGGCCCGCCCGGCCTGCCGCCACGCCTCGTCGCACGCTCCCGTCAACGCGGCCGGTAGCGCGCGCCCAGCCAGATACCGGCCGCCTGGAACGGCAGCGCGATGAGCAGCACGGTGACGAACCAGAATGGGAAGTCGCTGCCCAGGTCCCAGGCCGCATAGACCGACGCGGCGGCGATCACTGCCCAGACCACCCCGCCGTGCATGTAGGGCGCGTTCGGCGCGTAGCGCGCCGCGAAGGCCGTGGCGGCCACGCCGCCAAGGATCGTCCAGGCCAGGTCCCACGCCAGCCGCGCCTGCCCGCCTTCGCCCAGCCCGATCCACGGTGCGATCCAGCCGGCGGCGCCGCTGACCATGCCCAGCACGAACACTGCCACGACCACGCACAGGATGGAGAGCACGACGGTCTTGGCAAGCGACAACGGGGACATGGGGATTCCGGAGACGACGAACGTGCGCCCATTATGGACGCACGCCATGCCTCAGACCCTCCCGGACGGCCTCAACGACGCCCTCTGGGCCAAGCCGCGCACCGGCACCGAGCCTGCACCCGGTGTCAGCCGACCAGCGCGGCCGAATCGCGGGCCAGCTGCTCGATCCCGGCCCAGTCGCGCGCCTGCAGCAGCGCACGCGTGGTCAGCCAGGAACCGCCCACGCACAGCACGTTGGGCAGGTGCAGGAAATCGCGCGCGGTCTGCGCGGTGATCCCACCGGTCGGGCAGAAGCGCACGTCGCCGAATGGCCCGTTCCACGCCGACAGCATTGCCGCGCCGCCGGCCTGCACCGCCGGGAAGAACTTGAAGGTATCCAGCCCGTGTTCCAGGCCGAGCATCAGCTCGGACGACGTCGCCACGCCGGGCAGGAACGGCAGGTCGGTATCGCGCGCGGCCGCATACAGGCGCGCGGTGGCGCCCGGCGATACCGCGAAACGTCCGCCCACCTGCTTGACCTGTTCCATGTGCGCGGCACTCAGCACGGTGCCGGCACCCACCACGGCATCGGGCACGGCCTCGACCATCGCCTTGATGGCGTCCATCGCCACCGGCGTGCGCAGGGTCACCTCGATCACCGGCAGGCCGCCGTTGAACAATGCGCGCGCCACCTCGACCGCGTCGTCGACGTTCTCCGGGGTGAACACCGGAATCACCGGGGCCAGCTTCAGGACTGCGCGTACGCGTGGATCAGCGCCGGACATCGAATCGCTCCTCGCCCGTGAGGGCCATGATGTCAGCCTCGCTGACAGGGTTGAAATCGCCGGGGATCGAGTGCTTCAGGCAGCCAGCAGCCAGGCCGAAGCGCACGATCGCATCCGGCGCGAAGCCGCGCATCATGCCATGCAGGATGCCGGCGGCGAAGGCGTCGCCGCCGCCGATGCGATCCACGATGCCGAGCATGTCGCGGGTCGGCGCCACCGCGCGGGTCCCATCGCGACCGAGCAGCATCGCCCCCAGCGCATGGTTGTCCACGCTGTGCGGGGTGCGCTGGGTGCAGGCCATCCACTGCAGCCGCGGAAACGCGGCGAACGCCTGCGCGGCGGCCGCATCCACGCGCTCGGCCAACTGCGCCTGCGGGAACTCCCCGCCGAGTACCACGCCGATATCGCGGTAGTCGGCGAACAGCACGTCGGCGCAGGCGAACAGCTCGCGCAGGATCCCGGCCGCATCGCCCTGCCAGCGCGCCCACAGCGACGGACGGAAATTGCCGTCGAAAGACACCTTCACCCCACGCGCGCAGGCGGCGCGCGCCGCCACCAGCGTGGCCTCGGCCATCGCCGGATTGAGCGCCGGGCTGACCCCGGACAGGTGCAGCCAGTCGGCGTTGGCCAGCAGCGTGTCCCAGTCGTAATCGGCGGCACTGCTGCTGGCAAACGCCGAATCGGCGCGGTCGTAGACCACTTCGCTGGCGCGCTGCACCGCACCGGTGGTGAGGAAGTACAGGCCCATGCGCCCCGGCCGTACCTGCACATGGCCGGTGTCCACGCCGTGCCGGCGTAGTTCACCGGCGACGAACTGGCCCAGCGGATTGGCCGGCAGCGTGCTGACCATCGCCACCGTATGTCCCAGATGGGCCAACGACACCCCGACATTGGCTTCGGCGCCCCCCGGATGCACCGCCAGCTGCGCACTCTGCAGCAGCAGCTCGCGGCCCGGTGCGCTCATGCGCAGCAACAACTCCCCAAAACAGACGACGCGACTCATGATCATGGATCCTTGTGAAAGCGAGGGCCGGTGGAACGTCGCCCAGGAAGAATGGCTAGCGGTGTCATTCTAGCCTTGCGGCGCCTGCCGTCCACCTGGGGAAATGTCGAAAGCTTTGTCCCGCAAGCCTCCAGGGGACATTCAAAATCTGTTGCGCTGCAAGATGCTCCTTCTGGAACGGGCTGTTAACGTCCGCCCTGACCAGCGGTGTCATTGCACTGACATGTCGCCGGATTGCTGTTTCATGTAGCACCTTGGGAGAGGGAAAACATGCATTCTCGAAACATCCAGAAAAAGACACCGGTTACCTTGCTTGCCCTGTCGATCTGCCTGGCGCTGAGTGGTACCGCGCTGGCTCAGGAAACGCCCACCGGCACGGCCACCGACCTGGACACCGTGACCGTCACCGGCTACCGCGCCAGCGTCGAAAAGGCCTTGGACATCAAGCGCGGCGAAGCCGGCGTGGTCGATGCGATTGTCGCCGAAGACATCGGCAAGTTCCCGGATCTCAACCTGGCCGAATCGCTGCAGCGCATTCCGGGCGTGGTGATCACCCGTGAAGCCGGCGAAGGCCGCAACATCTCCGTGCGCGGCCTCGGCCCGGATTTCACCCGGGTGCGCATCAACGGCATGGAAGCGCTGACCACCGTCGGCGCCGGCGACCAGAGCGGCGGCACCAACCGCGGCCGCGGCTTCGACTTCAATGTGTTCGCCTCGGACMTGTTCTCACAGCTGCTGGTGCGCAAGACCGCCTCGGCCGACGTGGAAGAGGGCTCGCTGGGTGCCACGGTCGACCTGCGCACCGCGCGCCCGTTCGACTACGACGGCTTCACGTTTGCCGCCAGCGGCCAGGCCAGCTACAACGCCATGGCTGAAAAGGCCGATCCGCGCGTGGCCGCACTGATCTCCAACACCTTCGCCGATGGCACCTTCGGTGCGCTGTTGTCGGTGGCCTATTCCGAGCGCCAGGCGCTGGAAGAAGGCTCCAACACCGGGCGCTGGGCCAACGGCCCGAGCAACAACAACTTCAACGCGGCCTCGCCGTTCGCCGCTGCCCGCAGCGCCGCCGTGTACCACCCGCGCTTCCCGCGCTACGTACAGATGGAACACGAGCAGAAGCGCCTGGGCGTGACCGGCACCCTGCAGTGGAAGCCCACCGACGCGACCGAAATCTCGCTGGACACCCTGTATTCCAAGATCGACGCCAAGCGCGACGAGCACTACATCGAGGCGATTTCCTTCAGCCGCGGCACCAGCACCAACCCGCGCCTGGTCGGCAAGCCGGCGATGATCGTCAAGAACGGCGCGATCGAGAACAACGCGCTGGTCTACGGTGAGTTCGACAACGTCGACATCCGCACCGAAAACCGCCATGACGAGTGGAGCACCGAGTTCAAGCAGGTCGCGTTGAACGGCCAGCACCGTTTCGGCGATGACTTCACCTTGTCCGGCAAGGTCGGCATCTCGCGCTCCAAGCACGAGAACCCGATCCAGACCACGATCATCATGGACAAGTACGACGTCGACAATTACAGCTACGACTACCGGGGCAACAGCCGGTTCCCGACGCTGAACTACGGCATCGACCCGACCAACCCGGCCGGCTGGGAACTGGCCGAAATCCGCCTGCGTCCGCAGTACGTGGACAATGACTTCGACACCGGCCAGATCGACTTCAACTGGAACATCAGCCCCGGCTTCCGCCTGAAGGGCGGCATCCTGGCCAAGAATTACACCTTCAAGACGGTCGAGATGCGCCGCGCCAGCGAGCTGGCCGTGCCCAACTTCCCCAACGGCAGCAAGATCGTGCCGGTGGACATGACCCAGCAGGAAGGCCTGAAGGGCATCACCGGCAACCCCAACAACTGGGTGGTGCCCAACCTCGATGCGATCGCCGACCAGTTCGACATCTACAGCAACAGCGGCATCTTCGCCGTCGCCCCGCGCGCCAACAACGTGCGCAGCGTGGACGAAGAGGATCGCGGCGGCTACCTGATGGGCGAGTTCTCCACCGAACTGGGCAGCATCCCGTTCTCGGGCAATTTCGGCGTGCGCTATGTGCGCACCAAGCAGACCGCCACGGGTCTGTCCACGTTGACCACCACCACGGTCTCCACCACCGCCGAGCGCACTTACGACGACACCCTGCCCTCGTTCAACCTGGTGGCCGAAATCACCCCGGACTTCCTGATCCGCCTGGGTGCGGCCAAGGTGATGAGCCGTCCGGGCCTGGGCAACCTGACCCCCGGTTCCACCGTGGCCGTTGCCGGCGCGGCGCGCACCATCGCCACCGGCAACCCGGACCTGGACCCGATCCGCGCCACCAACGTGGACCTGGGCTTCGAGTGGTACTTCGCCGAAGGTGCCATGGCCGGTGTCGGCCTGTTCTACAAGGACATCGAGACCTTCATCCAGACCACGCGCGAGACCCACCCGTACAGCTTCAGCGGTCTGCCCGACGCGCTGCTGATCGGGACCGGCGCCAGCCCGGACAGCGACTTCACCTACACCAAGCCGGTGAACACCCCGGGCGGTGAACTCAAGGGCGTGGAGGTCAACTACACCCAGCCGTTCACCTTCCTGCCGGGCAAGTGGTCCAACCTGGGCGTGCAGCTCAATTACACCTGGGTGGACTCGCAGATCCAGTACATCAATTCCAGCGGCCAGCCGGTGCTGAAGGCCGACCTGACCGGCCTGTCGCGCAACTCGTGGAATGCCACGCTGTTCTACGAAGGCAAGGTGTTCTCCGGCCGCGTTTCGGCGACCAACCGCGATGACTACCTGACCCAGGTCACCGGTACCGAAGCCGGCTTCAACCTCGATGGCTACCACGGCATGACCGGCACTACCTTCATCGATGCGTCGATCCGCTATGCGATCAACGAGAAGCTGGAGCTGAGCCTGGAAGGCATGAACCTGACCAACGAAGCCAGCGACGAGTGGGTCTACTCGCCGTCCACCGGCCAGCTGCCGCTGCAGTACACCGAGACCGGACGTCAGTTCATGCTCGGCGTGCGTTACAAGTTCTGATCCACACCAGACGGCGGCGGCGCGAGCGATCGCGCCGCCGCTGTTGCGTCGCAAGATGTTGGGGAACGTCGGCTTTGCTAGCGTGCGTTGCGTGCAGGACACGCGGCGGGGAGGCTGCGCGCCCGCACGCAGCGCACCGGCACTGCCTTCGATCCAGCTCCCCGCGCCACCGCCGTAACGTTGAGCTGTCGAAAGGAACCTGCCATGCCGCTGCACGCTGTCCGTTCGCCCCGTCGCACCCGTCTTTCGGCCAGCCTGCTGTGGATGCTGCTGGGAGGCAGCGCCGGCGCCTGGGCACAGCCGGCACCGCAGCTGCTGTTCCACGTCTCGGCCGACAACGGCTTTACCGCCGACACCGCGCAGGGCGATGCGGTCCCCAATTTCCTGGACAAGGTCAAACGCGTGCCCGATGGCGCGCGCGGATCAGCGATCCAGTGGGAAGACGACGGCGTGCTCTCGTGGAACGCGCCCGGCAACATCCAGGCCCAGCGTGGCACGCTCGGCTTCTTCTGGCGCCCCCGCTATGCGGTGGGTGAAGCGCCGTTCGTGATTTTCCGGGTCGGCTACGCCGACCACAGCAGCTGGGACATGGCCTGGCTGCGCATCGACTGGAACGGCCACGGCTTCGACGCGTTCGTCACCGACGCCAACCTGGCCCGCACGCGGGTTTCCTTCACGCTCGACCACACTCCCTCACCGCAGCAGTGGCAGCACATCGCCTTCGGTTGGGACGAGGACCACGGCGTACGCCTGTACGTCGATGGCAAGGAAGTGGCACGCCAGGAAACCACCGCCGATTACGACGCCGCGCTCGACCAGCTCGGCTTGGCCGGGCGGGTGATGGCGCCCTACCAGGTGCAGAGCCGCTACAACTTCCTGCGTGGCAGCGACCTGGACGAGATCCGCGTCTACGACCGCCTGCTCGACCCGGCCGGCATGGCCGCGCTGGCACGCAATACGGCACCGACCACGGCCGTGGCCGCGCCCGATCCGATGCGTGCCTGGCGCCATCGCTTCGGCTGGGACAACGCGGCGCCTCCAGCGCTGACTGCACCGACCACGCGCATCCGCAAGGTCGAGTTCGCCGATACCAAGGACCACAAGCAGTGGATGTGGAAGGCCACCGACGGCATCGCCGAGACCACCTGGCCCGGCGTGTACAACCGTTCGCGACTGCCCGGCCGCAACGACTACTTCCAGCTGCCGGACTGGAACACCTACGTCGACGGCGGGAAGCAGCTTGACCTGACCCTGCCGCCGGGTGAGACCGTCAACCGCATCGAAGTGCGCGGCGCCGCGTTCGGCACGCTCAGCCATGGCGACGACGGCCAGTCGCCGACGCCGCTGCTGCAGCGCCGCCAGGGCGTGGTGCGCAGCGTCGATGACATCCCCGCGCAGACCGGCGGCGTACTGCACTTTCGCAATACCGAACAGGAAACCCCCATCCAGGAAATCTGGGCCTACGACGTCAGTGCGGCGCCCGAGCCCGCCGGCACGGTCAAGCAGCGCTACGTCATCGACAGCCAGGCCCTGCCGGACTACCTCAACATCGCCGGCCTGCGGCAGTACATCGACGGCCGTTTCCCGGCGGCCGAACGCAGCACGGTGATGGCCCTGCCCAAGGGCGCCGGTTCGCGTCGCCGCAGTGCCGATACCCTGCCCGCGCAGCCGCTGCCGATCGTGCACGTGCTGATCCCTTCCGGGGTGGCCGATGCGCCGGCCRCGCAGCCGTTGATCCGCAGCTGGGCCTACAGCTGGGAGAACATGCATGACGGCCTGGACGGCGTGGCCATCGACCTGCCCGCGCTGGACCTGCCCGCCACGATCGACGGCCTGATCCCGCTCAACCTCCGCATCAAGGACCCGATCTGGCCGGCGCGCGACATGATCGATGTGTCGGTATCGGTCAAACCGGGCGAAAAGCGCACGCTGTGGCTGGACCTGCGCGACCGCATCCTCACCGCCGACAGCCTGTGGCTGTCCATCGCCTCGGCCGCACCGGGCTTCAACGCCGCCTCGCTGGACGGTGCGGAGATCCGCATGGTCTACAAGGACCGCGAAGAAGCCAAGCAGGAGCACGTGGCCGACCGCTTCAACCAGGCGCGCGACAACTGGGGCTTTCTCGTCGAGGAACACACCACCTCCAAGCGCCAGCGTCTGTATGCACGCGTCTATGCCGACCTGACCGATCTGCTGCGGGTCGATCCGGACCACGAACTCGGCCGGCTGTACTGGAACTACATCAGCTACAACAGCCAGGGCAAACCGCCCTTCGTCGCGCCGATAGCGCCCAAGGGCGTGCCGCAGTGGGCATTCGCGCAGACCGAAGACCTCAAATACGTACGTCGCTTCGTGGACTGGTGGATCGACAACCGCCAGATCGCCTACGGCGACTTCGGTGGCGGCATCTCCGATGATTCCGACCTAACCCAGCAGTGGCCCGGGTTGGCATTGATGGGCGTGCAGCCGGACCGGCTCAATGCCTCGCTCACCGCGCTGTCCGATGCGGTGTACCGCAATGGCATGTTCAGCAATGGCCTGAGCACCATCGAAACCGACGAGCTGCATGCCTACGAGGAAGGCATCAACACCAACAGCGCCATGCTCTACCTCAACTGGGGCGACCCGCTCACCGTCGAGCGGCTGATGGAGACGGTGAAGGCCTTCGACGAACGCATCATCCTGCCCAACCCGCAGGGCCAGCTGCTGTTCTCCAGCAACTGGTACGGCGGTAACAAGGTCTACCGCGAGCCGAACTGGCAGTGGCAGAAGCCGTACTCGTTCCCGGCGCTGCATCCGGCGTTCCTGATCGGCCAGTACAACGCCGATGCCACCAGCCGCAAGCTGGTCACCGGCCTGGCCGACAGCTACCTCGCCCATGCCTACACCGACGACAAAGGGCGCTGGGCGCTGCCCAACGAGATCCACTGGGCCACGGGCAAGACCCGCGGCGGCGAGCTCAACAACGGGTCCGGCGGTGGCGATGTCATGCACACCTTCTGGGCCGCGTGGCGTTGGAGCGGCGATGCGAAGTACCTCAAGGCGCTGGACTATCGCGTCGAGCGCGGCGGCCCGGGTGCGTTGTCCAACCTGGGCGAGAACTACGTGGAGGTGCTAGGCCGGGGCGGGGAGTGGAACCCGCGCCTGATCGCCGATGCCGATGCGGGCACTACCGGCTTCTCCAGCCTGATGGCGTGGCAGGCCAGTGGCGACAAGAAATACCTTGAAGCCCTGCACGCCGACGGCATCCAGGCCAAGGCGCAACGCGAGTACATGAATACCGAAGGCCATTGGTGGTCCGACCGGGTCGAAGCGCCGAGCGAGTTCCTCCAGCGTGCACGGCTGGGCGGCATCGCGCTCAAGCGCAACCAGAGCTGGCCGGGGCACACCGTGAGCTGGCGCTTCGCCCAGCCCGATGCCGCCGAACAGGTGGCGCTGCTGGTGCACGCGCCGTCGCCGGCGCGCTTCAAGGTGATCGCCTACAACCTGGGCAAACGCGCGGTGGAAGCGGACATGACCGCCTGGAATGTCACCGCCGGGCAGTGGCGGATGACCAGCGGCATTGACCGCGATGGCGATGACCGCATCGACGGCAAGGCCAGTGTGCGTGAGCTGACGCTGGAGCGCAGCGCGTCCACGGTGCTGCGCTTTTTCCCCGGCCAGGCCCAGGTGTTCGAGTTCGAGCTGGTGCAGGCCGGGCAGCCGGTCGAGCAGCGCCCCGACCTGGGCATCGGTCGCGGCGATGTGCGTGTCGATGCGGGCCAGGTGCAGGTGACCGTGCACAGCCTGGGGCATGTGGCCACCGGCGCGGGCGTGGTGCTGCTGGAAGACGCCAACGGGCGCGAGATCGCCCGCAGCGCGGTGCCGACAATGGCCGCGCCCAGTGACCTGGTGCCGAAGACCCATACGCTGCGCCTGCCGTTGCCGTTGGGAAAGCACAGCGGCCTGCGCGTGCGGGTGATGCTGGCCGATGGCGGCGCCGAGGTGACCCAGCGCAATAACGTGGTCGTGTTGGACTGACGCGCGCAACAGCGCAACAGCGGTGGGGGTCATGCCATTCCCGTGCCGCCGGCGGAGACCGGCGGTCGTTCGGGGTGCGACCCTGCCGAGGCTGCGTGCGCCTGTCAGTGGTACCGGTCTGCGGCGGTGATGCAGGGTGATGGGGTCAAGCGCACGTGCCGGTGTGGAGGTCCTGCATGCCTTGATGAGGCTGCACACGCGCAAACGCGCAGCGATACGCGCCGCCCGGGCCGCATCCCGATCGACTGCCGATGGACCTGCAACCGGTGATGTTGGCATGACCCCCGAACGAAGCACGCGCCCCATCCCCGGTTACACCGTCACCGTGCCCGCGATGCAGGTCACGCAGGCCCCGCCGATCCACAGCGCATCGCCCACCCGCTCCACCTGTAGCCGCCCGGCGCGTCCCAGCACGGTGCCCTGACTGATCACGTAGCGGTCCGGTACCTGCCCTTCCTCGAGCAACCAGCGCGCGATACCGGCATTGAGGCTGCCAGTGGCTGGATCCTCCGGCGCGCCGTCGCCAGCGATCAAGGCGCGGCTCTCGAACCGGGCCGCGTCGCCGTCGTCGGCCTGCCACGGCCCGAACACCCCCACCTTCAAACCGTCCAGCTGGGTGTAGTCCGGCTGCAGCGCCAGCACCGTGGCGCGGTCACGCAGGCGCAGTGCCAGCCAACCGGTGCCGTTGTCCACCCAGCGCGCCTCCCGCACGTCCTCGGCAGCCAGCCCCAGGGCACTGCGTACGCGATCGCGCAGCGCGGCATCGAGCGGCCCGCCGCGCAGCAGCGGCGGTGCCAGGAATGCCAGCCCGGCGTCGCTGCGGCGGATCCGCACCAGGCCGATACCGCATTCCTGCACGATCTCCTCGCCCTGGGGCGCCCCGCCCTGCGCCAACCACGCGTGGCAGCTGCCCAGGGTGGGGTGGCCAGCGAATGGCAGTTCCTCCAGCGTGGTGAAAATGCGCACCCGGTAGTCCGCGCGCGGATCGGTCGGCGGCAGCACGAAGGTGGTTTCGCTGAGGTTGGTCCAGCGCGCGAACGCGGCCATGCGCGCGTCATCGATGCCGTCCGCCTCGAGTACCACCGCGAGCGGATTGCCCAGCAGCGGATCGGCACTGAACACGTTGACCTGTTGGAACGGATGGGTGGACATCGGGAACTCCGGGAGCACCACCGGATTATCCACGCCCGCCCCCGGCTAGAGCCGAGCCACGCTCGGCTGCCCTTCGCGGGAGATGACAGGCCGGCACGCGAAGAGGCGCATGATGCGCCGGGTTGCGTCGTTGCCGAGCAGGGCCCGGCACGACCGGATCACGCCGCGTCGGTTTCCATCACCTGCACGCGGCGCGCGTACCAGTCGCCGCCGTCGGGCTCGAACACCGCGCTGCGGGTCATTTCACCCTGGTAGACGTGGACCGAGATCGCCAGATCCTCAGCGCTGGTGTTGCGGATGGTGTGGTACTCGTGCGGCGGGATCAGGCTGCCGGCACTGCCGCAGTCGCCGAGGATGGCCGGTTGTGCGCGGAAGCGGAAGCGCTCGCCGTCGCGCTCCAGCAGCTGGTACTGGGTGATTTCCAGCTGGCCCAGCCACACCCCTTCCACGCACCACAGGCCGCTGTGGTCGTGCAGTGGCGTGCCCTGCCCCGGCCCCCAGCTCATCGCCACGATGCTGTAGCCGTGCGCGGCGCTGCGGTACAGCTCGCGGCGCGCGTAGTGGTCTTCGATCGGGTGGTGCACGCAGGCGGGCAGCTGGATGCGGCTGTCGGCGATCGCCTCGCGCAGCGCGTGGCGCAGCGTGGCGGCGATCTGGTGGGCATCATCGTGCTGTACCGCGTGATCGACGGCGGCAATCAATCGATCACGTCCGTGGAACGGGGGAAACGGGTCGCGGAAATCGTGCATGTCCCCAGTCTAGGCGATCACGGTGAACGCCATGTTTGACGGGAATCACGACAGATCGGGTCGAATCAAGCGTAACGCCAATTAAAATCGACGAAAAAGTGCCTAACGCCTATCAAACGAACCGCGCGCCAGGTCGTATTCGGCCCGCATGCCATCACCCGAACGTACCGCGCTGGATGAAAGGCGCCTGCCTGTACAGCTCGCGCTCGCCCCCGCGTGGATCGTCGGCCTGGCGCGGGGTCCGGTCGAACAGCATCGTCTCGCGGCGATCGAGCGAGTACCTGTCCCACCGTGGCAGTCCCGCATGGTGGGGATCGCCATGCCGCGCGAACGCGATCAACGCCTCGCTCATCAATGCGGCCACCTGCCGGGCGTCATCACCATCGCCCGTGCGCGAACCCGGCCGGTCGGTGGTGTCCAATACCAGCGGGATGTCCAGCGTGTGGAAGGCACCGAACCGCCCCCCGTCCAGTGGTGAGCCCCAATCCAGCTGGTAGGCCCAGGTCGGTGCGCCTTGGCGTGCACGCGCCTCCAGTTCTTCCACCGCACCGCGCCACGAGCGCCCGGCGGTGGTCGCCGCGAAGAACACGTCCGAGGGCGTGTAGTGCGGATACAGGCGCCGGTACTCGGCGATCACGGTCGAAGGCAGCAGGTCGGTGTACTGCTCCTTCTCCAGCTTGGCCGGCAAGGTCTCCCAAGTAAGGGAGAAGTTGGCCGGGTCGTTGCCGAGGAAGGCGCGGGTTTCATCGTGGGTGTTGCCGATCACCATCGGGATGCCGGCCGACTGCGCGGCCGCCTCCGGCCAGAACGGATGTACCGGCAACACTGCGCCATCCAGCACCGGGCCGAAGTACAGGCCCGTGTCTTCCACCCGCGAGGGATCACGGGCCCGCGTGGCTGCCAGCAGTGCCTCGGTGGACAGCGCGCGCAACGCGGCCACGTCGGCCGCACCCACCGCCTGCATCGCAATCCGCGCGCGTTGGCTGGCTGCACGCGGACCAGCGGCGGTCACCTGCTGGCCGCTCATGGTCCACGCGCGCTGGAACAACCCACGCGCGGCGGGCMTCGCCATCAGCGTGGCGATCTTCGCACCGCCCCCGGACTGGCCGAACACGGTGATGTTGCCGGCATCGCCGCCGAACTCGTGCGCGTGCTGGCGTACCCACTGCAACGCCTGCACCAGGTCGAGCTGGCCGACGTTGCCCGAGCCGGCCAGGGCCGGGTCGCCGAAGGCGCCCAGGTACAGATAGCCGAACACGTTGAGCCGGTGGTTGACCGTCACCACCACCACATCGCCGCGCCGGCACAACGCGGCGCCGTCGTACAGCGGATCGCTGCCCGAGCCGTTGTTGTAGGCGCCGCCGTGGATGTAGAACAGGATCGGGCGCTTGCCGCCATCGCGCAGCGCCGGCGTCCACACGTTGAGGTACAGGCAGTCTTCGCTACCCGGACCCTCGCTGCTGCCCTGCGGCGCGGCAGGACCGTACGCGCTGGCATCGCGCACGCCGCGCCACGGCAGTTCCTGCAGCGCCGGCAGGAAGCGCCGGGTGCGCGTATCGGCACCGTAGGCAATGCCGCGGAACACGTTTACCTCCTGCTCGATCTGGCCGCGTAGGCGTCCGCTGCGCACCGTCGCCAGCGGCGCGGCATCGCGGCGTGGGCCGGGGGCCGCCGCCGCGGCCGTCGACAGCAGCGGCAGGCTGCCCGCGGCGAGCATCACCGCGTAGCGCGCGCTGTCGCGCAGGAAGCGGCGGCGTTGCAGATCGGCGGGTGAATCGCTCATCGGCGTGCCTCCGCAGCCTGCGTGCCTTGCGCCTGCATCCACTGCAGGGCCAGCGTGGGCCACTGCGCGGTGGTGAGCCCGGGGCGGATGCGCACGCCGAAGCCGTGCCCGCCCTGCGGGAACAGGTGCATCTCGCTGGCGACGCCGGCCCGGGTAAGCGCCTGGTAGTAGACCAGGCTGTTGTGCACCGCCACCACCTTGTCGTCCTGCGCGTGCACCAGGAAGGTCGGCGGCATGTCCGCGCGCACGTGCTCCTGCATCGAGAACTGCGCCACCCGCGCCGCATCGGGATGCTCGCCGAGCAGGCGAACGCGCGAGCCCGTGTGCGCGTGCGCCCCCATGTCGATCACCGGGTACAGCAGCAGCGCCACGTCCGGCCGCGCGCTCTGGCGGTCGATTGCATCGCGCGCCGGGTACACCGGCAGATCGAAGCCGGTGCTCAGCCGCGCCGCGACGTGGCCACCGGCGGAGAACCCGATCACCCCGATGCGGCCCGGATCGAGCTGCCAGCGGTTCGCGCCGTCGCGGATCAGGCGCAGCGCGCGCTGTGCATCGGCCAACGCGGCCTGGCGATCGCTGCGCCCGACTGGCAGCCGGTAGCGCAGCACGAACAGGGTCACCCCGCCGTGCTCGACGAAGGCCGGCACCAGTGCGGTGCCTTCCTTGTCCAGCACGATGCGCTGGTAGCCGCCGCCGGGAATCACCAGCAGGGCGCTGCCGTTGGGCTGCCTGGGACGGTAGGCGACCAGATACGGGGCATCCACATCGTCGATGTAGCGGTCCGGCACTGCCGGGTCGTCGCTGCGCTCGATGACATGCGGGGTGCGCGGCGCGCCGGTTTCGCCCGGCACTTGCCCGGCCGGCCACAGCGCGATGCGGTCCGGACTGCCCGGGGCGGGCTCGCTCGCCGGTACGCTGCGCTCGGCGGCGTGCAGCATCGAAGAGGAGCTGGCCAGCAGCAGCCAGGCCAGCAATGGCAACAGAACAGCGCGGGGCATCGGCAGGTGTCCTTGTGGGCGGATGGAACGGTCATCGTGCCCCAGCCGCAGCCTTCTGACGCGCTGCACATTGCCAATGACACCGGTTTACCATATACAGCTCATCCAGGCGCTGTCGATGGGCAGTGCACCATTCACCGGGAGACCCGCTTGAGCAACGATCACGGCACACACGACCTGCCAGACCAGGGGTTGGGCGAGATCGCCCACGCCTTCGTCGGCGCCCGCCAACAGGGCCGCGCGCTGCCCGAATTCCCCGGTGAGATCCCGCCGGACCTGGTGACCGCCTATCGCGTCCAGGACCAGGCGATCGGACTGTGGGACGACCAGGTGGTCGGGTGGAAGGTCGGTTACATCGCTGCCGAGCGTCGCGACAGCTCCGGTGATGACCGCCTGCTGGGCCCGATTTTCGCCCGCCGGCTCTGGAATGCTACCGGTGGAACAGTGGACATTCCGGTGTTCGTCGGCGGCTTCGGTGCGGTCGAGGCCGAGTTCGTGATCCAGCTGCTGGAAGACGCGCCGGCCGACAAGCTGCACTGGACCGCCGAGGAAGCCGAGGCGCTGCCGGCCAAGCTGTTCTACGGCGTGGAAGTGGCCAGCAGCCCGCTGGCCACCATCAACAAGCTCGGCCCGCGCGTGGTGGTGTCCGATTTCGGCAACAACAACGGTCTGGTGCTCGGCGCGGAAATCCCCGACTGGACCGCCCTGGACGACGCCGACCTGCGGGCGGAAACCCGCATCGAAGGCGAGGTGGTCGGCACCGGCGGCGCCACCCTGCTGCCGGGTGGACTGCGTACCGCCTATGCGTTCGCGCTGGCCCGTTCGGCGCAGCGCGGGCGGCCGCTCAAGGCCGGCGACCTGATCGCCAGCGGCAACGCCACCGGCATCCACGATATCGCCGTAGGCCAACAGGCACTGATCCGTTTCGCCGGCTACGGCGACATTACCTGCAGGGCCATCGCTGCCGGGTAACCGTGCAGCCATGGACAGTCCGCTTGGGAGGGCGCAGATGTTCACTCGCAGAAATTTCCTTGCCACCAGTCTGGGCGCGCTGAGCGTGCCCGTGCTGTCCGGTTGTTCGCGTCCCGGTGGCACCGAGGTCGCCGGCGCACGCCTGCTGACCGCCACCGACGTGCACGTGGCCGACTACCCCACCGTGACCGCGGTGAAGTGGATCGGCCAGCAGCTCGAGCAGAAGACCGGCGGCCGCCTCAAGCTGCGCCAGTACCACTCCGGCCAGCTCGGTCGCGAGTCCGAGGCGATCGACATGGCGCGCTTCGGCGCCATCGACATCACCCGGGTCTATTCCGGCGCGCTCAACAACGCGTTCCCGATGACCCAGGCGCTGTGTCTGCCCTACGTGTTCGAGTCGGTGGCGCACATGYGCCGCGCCCTCGATGGCGGCATCGCCGATGCGGTGCTGCGCGGTTTTGAAACCCGCGACCTGGTCGGCCTGGCCATCTACGATTCCGGCGCGCGCTGCTTCTACAACACCAAGCACCCGATCGTCGAACCCAAGGACCTGCACGGGCTGAAGTTGCGCGTGGCGTCCTCGGACATCTTCATCCAGCTGATCCGCCTGCTCGGTGCCAATCCGACCCCGATGTCGCTGGGCGACACGTTCTCGGGCATGGAGACGCACATGATCGACGGTGCGGAAAACAACATGCGCAGCTTCCACTCCAGCCGTCACTTCGAGGCCGCGCATTACTGGTCGCAGAGCGATCACTCCTATGCACCGGACGTGCTGCTGATGTCGCGCGACAGCTTCGAACAGCTCAGCCCGGCCGACCGCCAGCTGCTGCTGCAGACCGCGCGCGAATCGGTGGACGTGATGCGCCAGCAGTGGGATGCCTCGGAAAACGCCGCGCGCCAGGCCGTGGCCGACGCCGGCATCCAGTTCAACGCGGTCGACATGCCCGCTTTCCGCAAGGCCGCCGATCCGCTGTTGCAGCAGTACCTGCAGCAGCCGGAGATCGCCGCGCTCACCCGTCGCATCCGCGACTTCGCCTGAGGCCCGCCGCGATGTCCGACATGAGTTCAGAAACCACCGCCGTCACCGTCAGCGCGCCGCAACGCGTGCTCAATGCCCTTGCCGACGGCGCGATCCACATTGCCGTCCTGGCCCTGCTCGGGCTGGTGCTGGTGCAGGGCTGGCAGGTGTTTGCCCGCTACGTCATCAACGATTCGCCCAGCTGGACCGAGCCGGTCACGCTGCTGCTGCTGGCCACCGCGATGAGCCTGGGCGCGGCCACCGGCGTGCATACGCGGCGCCACTTCGGCTTCTTCCTGCTGGCCGCGCACATGGGCCCGGGCCTGCGCCGCGCGGTGGATGTGTTCGCTGCGCTGGTGGTGGCCGTGCTCGGCGTGGTCATCGCCTGGTGGGCGGCGGTGCTGCTGCTGGACGGGCTGGACATCAAGGCCGCCGGCGCCAACCTGCCGCAGAGCATCAACTACCTGCCGCTGTGCATCGGCGGCGCATTGATGGCGATCTTCGCGGTGAACCAGATGGTGCAGGCGGTACAGCCGGCCGACGTTGTTGCAGAAGGAGACCGTTGAGTCATGGGTATCACGATCCTGTTCACTGTTTTCGCGGTACTCCTGCTGCTTGGCGTGCCGGTCGCCTTTGCCCTGGCCRCGGCCGCCCTGGCCACGCTGTGGTACCTGGACCTGCCCACGCTGGTGCTGGTGCAGCAGATCTCCGCCGGCACCGGGTCGGCGTCGCTGATCGCCATCCCACTGTTCATCTTCGCCGGCGAAATCATGATGCGCGGCGGTATCTCCGAACGCCTGATCTCGCTGGCGTCCTCGCTGGTGGGACGCATGCGCGGCGGCCTGGGCCAGGTCTCGATCCTGTCCTCGCTGTTCTTCGGCGGCGTGTCCGGTTCGGCCATCGCCGATGTATCGGCGGTGGGCGGCACGATGATTCCGCAGATGGTCAAGCGCGGCTACGACCGTGATTTCGCGGTCAATGTCAGCATCACCGCTGCGCTGGTCGCGCTGCTGGTGCCGCCGTCGCACAACCTGATCCTGTTCTCGGCTGCGGCCGGTGGCGGGTTGTCGATCGCCGATCTGTTCGCTGCCGGTATCGTGCCGGCGCTGTTGATGACGGTGGCGCTGATGGTCACCGGTTACGTGGTCGCGCGCCGTCGCGGCTACGGCGTGGAAGTGTTCCCTGGCTGGCGCGCGGTGCTGTTGCGCATGGTTTCAGCCCTGCCCGGCCTGGGCCTGGTCGCGCTGATCTTCATCGGTATCCGCGCGGGCATTTTCACCGCCGTGGAAAGCGCCGCCATTGCCGTGGTCTACGCACTGCTGGTCACCACCGTGCTGTACCGCCAACTCAACTGGCGCGAGTTCCTGGGCACGGTCACCCATGCCGCACGCAGCACCGGGGTGATCCTGTTCGTGATCGCCACCGCGGCGGTGTTCGGCTGGCTGCTGGCCTACCTGGAGGTGCCCGCAGCGGCGGTGGACTTCCTGCAGTCCTTCGCGCACAGCAAGTTCATGGTGCTGCTGATGATCGTGGTGATGCTGCTGTTGCTGGGCACCTTCATGGACCTGGCGCCGATGATCCTGATCTGCACGCCGATCTTCCTGCCGGTGGCCAAGGCGTACGGCATTGATCCGATCCACTTCGGCCTGGTGCTGGTGCTGACCGGTGGCCTGGGGCTGGTGACCCCGCCGGTGGGCTCGGTGCTGTTCATCGGCACGGCGATCGGCAAGATCAGCGTCGGCGAGAGCATGCGCTCGATCTGGCCGTTCTGGTTCGCCGCGCTGGGCGTGCTGGTGATCGTCACCTTCTTCCCCGAACTGTCGCTGTGGCTGCCGGCGCTGTTGCGCGCCTGAGCCAGGACCTCGCCGGGACGCGGCACGTACGCGCGCGTCCCCACGCTGCAACGCGGAGATGTCAATGCACCTGAGCAAGATCCTGGCCGGCCTCGCCGCCGGCCTGCTGCTGGCCACGACGGCACACGCCGCCCCGCCACCGGCCACGTCGTGGAAGCRCGGCATCGAGAACCAGCGCCAGGCCGATCTCGGCGACGGCACCTTCCTCAACCCGGTGTTCGCCGGCGACCGCCCCGACCCGTCGGTCCTCAAGGATGGCGAGGACTACTACCTCACCCTGTCCTCGTTCGACGCCTACCCGGGGCTGCCGATCTGGCACTCGCGTGACCTGGTCAACTGGCAGCCGCTGGGCCATGCAATCACGAAGAATGTCGGGGCGATCTGGGCGCCGGACATCGTCAAGCACCAGGGCCGCTACTTCATCTACTTCCCCGCGCGCACCGCCGAGGCGCGCAGCAACTTCGTGGTGTGGGCCGACAGCATCCAGGGCCCGTGGAGCGAGCCGATCGACATCGGGCTGGGCGGGTATATCGATCCTGGTCACGCGGTGGGCGAAGACGGCAAGCGCTACCTCTTCCTCAGCGGCGGCGCTTACGTGCAGTTGGCTGATGACGGCCTGAGCGTGGTCGGCACCCCCAAGCATGTCTACGACGGCTGGAAATACCCGCAAAGCTGGGACGTGGAGGCCTATGCGCAGGAAGGGCCGAAGATCAATGTCCGCGATGGCTGGTACTACATGACCACCGCCGTCGGCGGTACCGCCGGTCCGCCGACCGGGCACATGGTGATCACCGCGCGCTCGCGTTCGATCCACGGGCCGTGGCAGAACGCGCCCAACAACCCGATCGTGCGCACGCAGTCGGCGGCCGAACCGTGGTGGTCGCGCGGCCACGCCACGGTCATCGAAGGCACCGACGGGCGCTGGTGGATGATGTACCACGGCTACGAGAACGGGTACTGGACCCTGGGCCGGCAGGCGTTGCTGGAACCGATCGAATGGACCGACGACGGCTGGTTCGTGGCCAGGGGCGGCGATCTGGGCCAACCGCTGCGCAAACCGTCGGGCACCTCGTTGGGCGCGCATGGCATGGCGTTGTCGGATGATTTCAGGGGCCCGGCCCTTGGCGCGCAGTGGTCGTTCTTCAACCCGGCCCAGGACGAGTACCGGCGCCTGGACTTCAGCGGTGACGGCCTGCTGCTGCAGGGCAAGGGCCAGACCCCGCGCGATGCCTCCCCGCTGACCGCGATCGCCGGCGATCCGGCCTACCAGTTCGAGGTCGAGATGGAGATCGCCCCCGGCGCGGTGGGCGGCGCCCTGCTCTTCTACAGCGACCGCCTGTACGCCGGCGTGGGCAGCAACGGCGAGGCCCTCGTCATGCACCGCTACGGTGAGGAGCGCCCCACCCGGCTGGCGCCCAGTGCCAAGGGCGGCAGGCTGTGGCTGCGGGTGACCAACAACCGCCACATCGTCACCCTTCACACCAGCAACGACGGCCAAACCTGGCACAAGTACCCGGTTCAGATGGAAGTCTCCGGCTACCATCACAATGTGGCCGGGAAGTTCCTCGCCCTGAAGCCGGCCCTGTATGCCGCCGGCGACGGCAAGGTGCGGTTCCGCCATTTCCGCTACCGGGCCCTGGATTGAACGGCCCGCTAGAATCCCCTGACTCATCCCCGGTTTGAACGACATGTCATTGCGCAGCAAAACCGATCCGATGCCACCGCACGGATTGACCAAGGGCAAGGCCGCTACGATCAATGACATCGCGCGCCTGTCCGGGGTATCCAAGAAGACCGTCTCGCGCATCATCAACAACTCGCCGCTGGTGCGCAAAGACACCCGCGACAAGGTCGAGGCGCTGATGCGCGAAGTCGGCTATGCGCCCGACCCGCTCGCACGCGGGCTGGCGTTCCGGCGCTCGTTCCTGATCGGCATGGTCTACGACAACCCCACCGCGCAGTACATCGTGGACATGCAGTACGGCGCGCTCGACGCGCTGCGCGGGTCCAGCTTCGAACTGGTGGTGCATCCGTGCGACTCGCGCAGCCCCGGTTACATCGAGGGCGTGCGTCGCTTCGTGCAGCAGCAGAAGCTGCACGGTGTGATCCTGGTGCCGCGTGCGTCCGAAGACCAGGCGCTGGTGGACATGCTCGACGAGATCGGCTGTCGCTTCACCCGCATCGCCTCGCTGCCGCTGGATGACACCTCGCAGATGGTGGTCACCCATGACCGCGACGGCGCCGCCGAAGCGGCCGATTACCTGCTCTCGCTCGGCCACCGCGACATCGCGCTGGTCACCGGCCCGAGCGCGTACCGCTCGGCGCACGAGCGCACCGCTGGCTTCATCGATGCCCTGGCCAAGCGCGGTATCGAACTGCCGCCGGCACGCATCGTCGAAGCCGGTTACACCTTCGAATCGGGCGTGGCCGCTGCTGAAAAACTGCTGCTCGGCAAGCAGCGCCCGACCGCCATCTTCACCGGTAACGATGAAATGGCCGCCGGTATTTACAAGGTCGCGCTGCGCGCGGGCATCAACATCCCGCGCCAGCTGTCGATCATCGGCTACGACGACAGCCCGCTGGCCTCGCGCCTGTGGCCGTCGCTGACCTCGGTCCGTCGCCACACCCGCGACACCGGGCGTACCGCCGCGGCCATGCTGATCCAGCCTGACGGCCAGGCCGCGCTGCAGATCGCCAGCGTGCGCCCGCACCTGATCGTGCGCGATTCCTGCCAGCCGCCCGAGGATTGACCCGCGCCGCGATGGCAACGACGGGCGTTCATGATGAACGCGTCGCCACGCGCCCGTGCAATCGGTTGCCGATCGCACGGCTTTTCTGACATGGACCCCACGCCGGGCCTGCCCTGGCCTATCGTGCGCTGCAAAATGACACCGGTTTACCAACTCGCTACACTTTGACCAAATCGCGCCGGGGCCGACCTGTTGCCCCACCCCTGCTCTGGAGACGCCATGTACTGCAAGACCCACTACGCCACCCATCCCGACGCCATCAAGGGCGCCAGCAATGACGACCTGCGCGAGCTGTACCTGCTCGACGGCCTGTTCAATGCCGATGCGGTGACGCTGAAGTACACCCACTACGAGCGCTTCGTGCTCGGCGGTGCCGCCCCGGTCAATGGCCCGCTATCGCTGCCCAGGCAGACCGAGCCGGCCTCCGCTGCCGGCCACCCGTTCCTGGAGCGTCGCGAGCTGGGCATCATCAACGTCGGCGCCGGCAGCGGCACCGTCACCGTGGATGGCACCGTGTTCACGCTCGGCCCGAAGGACGGCCTGTACGTGGCGATGGGCAGCGTCGAGGTGGTGTTCGCCTCCGATGACGCGGCCACGCCGGCGCAGTTCTACCTGGCCTCGACCCCGGCGCATGCGCGCTTTGAGACCAAGCAGCTGTCGATCAAGGACGCCGTCGCGCTGGATCGCGGCGCGCTGGAAACCAGCAACGAGCGCACCATCTACCAGTACATCGTGCCGGCGACCTGCCAGTCCTCGCAGCTGCTGCTGGGCCTGACCGTGCTCAAGCCGGGCAGCGTCTGGAACACCATGCCGCCGCACCTGCACGACCGCCGCAGCGAGGTCTATTTCTACTTCGACCTCGGCCAGAACGACCGTGTGTACCACTTCATGGGCGAGCCGGACGCGCAGCGCCACATCGTCATCCAGAACAACGAAGCGGTGGTCTCCCCGCCGTGGTCGATCCACATGGGCGCCGGCACCAGCAACTACGCCTTCATCTGGGCGATGGGCGGCGAAAACCTGGATTACACCGACATGCACGTGCTGGACATCTGCCAGCTCAAGTGACCCCGATGCGTCGCCCGCAGCGTGCGGGCGGCGCCTGTGCCGCATTGGAAAAGGACCGCATACGCAATGGCTAATCCGTTCAGTCTGGAAGGCAAGGTCGCCCTGGTCACCGGTGGCAACACCGGCCTGGGGCAGGGCATCGCGGTGGCGCTGGCGCACGCCGGTGCCGACGTCGCCGTGGCGGGCATCCAGCCGCCCACCGAGACCATCGCCGCCATCACCGCGCTGGGCCGCCGCTGCTTGGCGATCGAAGCGAACCTGATCAGCATCGAGCCGGTGGAACGCGTCATCCGCGAAACCATCGAGGGCCTCGGTGGCCTGGATATCCTGGTCAACAACGCCGGCCTGATCCGCCGCGCCGACGCGGTGGATTTCAGCGAGCAGGACTGGGACGACGTCATGAACGTCAACATCAAGTCCGCGTTCTTCATCTCGCAGGCCGCCGGCAGGCACTTCATTGCCCAAGGGCGCGGCAAGATCATCAACATCGCCTCGATGCTGTCCTTCCAGGGCGGCATCCGCGTGCCGTCCTACACTGCCAGCAAGAGCGGTATCGCCGGCGTCACCCGCCTGTTGGCCAACGAGTGGGCCAGCAAGGGCATCAACGTCAACGCGATCGCGCCGGGCTACATGGCCACCGACAACACCGCCGCGCTGCGCGCCGACCAGGACCGCAACAAGTCCATCCTCGACCGCATCCCGGCGGCCCGTTGGGGCACCCCGGAAGACCTCGGCGGTACGGCGGTGTTCCTGGCCTCCAGCGCATCGGATTACGTCAACGGCGCGGTGCTGCCGGTCGACGGCGGCTGGCTGGCGCGGTAAGCGACACCATCGAACGGTGCGCCCACGCGGGCAGACGATGGGCGCCCTTGGGCGCCCATCTGTCATTCGGACATCCCATCTGCCCGGTAGTGCCGGCCGCTGGCCGGCAGCTCTCCACCCAGGAGCATGACCATGTTGCGTTTGCTGCTGTCCCTGTCGCTGTTGATGGCGGCCCCCAGCGCGCTGAGCGCCCCGCACCGCATCTTCATTGCCGGGGATTCCACCGCCGCCGAGTACGGCCCCGAGCGCGCGCCGCAGGCCGGCTGGGGCCAGGCCCTGCAGAGTTACCTCGATCCCGCCGCGTGGGAGGTGCGCAACCACGCCAAGGGCGGGCGCAGCACGCGCAGCTTCATCGAAGAAAAACGCCTGGACGCCATTGCCGGCGAGCTCCAGCGCGGCGACGTGCTGCTGATCCAGTTCGGCCACAACGACGCCAAGGTCGAAGATCCCTCGCGCTACACCGACCCGGCCACGGCCTACCCGCAGTACCTGATGCGCTACGTCCAGCTGGCCCGCGACAAGGGTGCAACGCCGGTGATGATCACCCCCGCGGCCCGGTTGCTGTACGACTTCGGCTCGCTGTTGGACACCCATGCGCTGTACACGCAGTCGATGAAACAGCTGGCCACGCGCGAKCAGGTGGCGCTGATCGATCTCAACGACACCTCCACGCGCTGGATCCGCGCGCTGGGCGAGCAGGGCGCGCGTCCGTACTTCCTGTTCGTCCCGGAACAGAACAAGGCCGATGGCACCCATTTCAGCGTCGCCGGTGCCAATGCGGTGGCCTGCCTGGTGGTGCGCGACTGGGTGGCGCTGCAGCCTGAACTCAAGTCGGCGCTGAAGCGTGATATCGACTGCGAGGTGCGCAGTGCGGGGCAGGGCGGTGATGCCGCCAGCCCCTCGCGTGTCGTGCACGAGCGCGATATCGCCGTGACCCAGCCGGGGCCGCATGGTGGGGCGGGGCCGACCACCGCTTATCCCTTCTTCGCCGAGGATGACCTGCCGTTCGTGCTGCGCAAGCGCGTGCTGCACAAGGGCGCGGGCATCGGCCTGCACCCGCAGCACAAGGACGAGATCTACTACATCGTCAGCGGGCGCGGCAGCTACGTGCTGGATGGCAAGCAGTACGACGTGGTGGCGGGCGATGCGCTGCTGACCCGCACCGGCAGCCTGCACGCGCTGCAGCAGGTGGGCGACGATGACCTGGTGGTGTTGCTGGCCTATCCCCGGTAAGTACCGACCGCTGGTCGGCACCGGGCGTACTCACTGCTGCGGGCCGGCATCCGGCTCCGGCCCGAAATGCAGCACGCCGAGCCTGGCCAGGTCCTCGGGGCGTGCGTAGTACGCCTCTTCAAACTGCTCCAGCGCGTCCTGCTCCGCAGGCGTCATCGCCTCGTACAGATCGCTCAACTCGGTCACCGCCGGATCATCCTCAAAACGATCCAGCAGCCCGCGCATGCCGGCCAGCGCCGCATGGGTCTGGTCCGCACCCATGGCACGCAGCCCCTGCAGGGCCAGTTGGCAGGTGGGGTCGCCCCAGTTGCACAGGAACTGCATGAAGCCGCCGTTGTTGATGTCCGCTTCCATCCGCCACAAGGCCACCAGCAGCTGGTCCTGCGCTGACAGCGCGTCCAGTCTCCAGTCCAGCGCATGCAGCCGCTGCATGGCATGGTCGTAGCGCGCATCCCACAGCAGGTCCAGCACGTAGACCATGCCGGTGGCCGACGCCGGCGACAGCGCCGGCCAGTTCGCGCCGAGGCCGTCGTCGGTCAACACCCACTGCGCACGCTGCTTCGCCGACGCCTTCTCCAGCCGCGGGTTGCGCGTGAGGAACTCAGCCACCTGCGTCCCGTTGGCCAGCTGCAGGTGTACGTGGGTGGCATCGAAGTGGATGGATTGGATGCGGAACGCGGGCAGAGGCATGGCGTTGGACAGCGGCACGGGCAGGGCCAAGACCTTATCAGAGCTCAATCCATCCCCCGGTAGAGCCGACCGTTGGTCGGCTGCTCCACATCCATGCTGCCCGCGGCACTGTCGCGCGAACGGCAGCCGACCAACGGTCGGCTCTACCGATCAGACGTCGCCGCCGGCTTCCCAACCTTCGCCTGTGCCCTTCTGGAACACGCGGTCGCCGTCCTGCACGTCACCGGCCGGCAGGTGGTCCTTGGCTTCCAGCGCCGCATAGATCGGGGTGAAGTCCGGCGCGGTCGCCTGCATCAGCTGCTCGAAGCTATCGATGACGAAGTAGGTCTTCTGGAAGGTGTCGATGCGGTAGCGCGTGCGCATGATCCGCTCCAGGTCGAAGCCGATCCGGTTCGGCGCCGCCGATTCCAGCGAGTACAGCGATTCGCCCTTGGACGAGACGATGCCGGCGCMGTAGATGCGCAGGCCCTCGTCGGTGTTGATCAGGCCGAACTCCACCGTGTACCAGTACAGGCGGGTGAGGTGCTGCAGCGCTTCGGGGCCGATCGCATGCGCCTTGACGCCGCCGCGCCCGTAGGCGGCCATGTAGTCGGCGAACACCGGGTTCATCAGCAACGGCACGTGTCCGAACAGGTCATGGAACATGTCCGGCTCGGCGATGTAATCGATCTGGTCCGGGCGACGGATCCACCAGGTCACCGGGAAGCGACGGTTGGCCAGGTGGTCGAAGAAATCCAGCTCCGGCAGCAGCCCTTCCACCCCGACCAGGGTCCAGCCGGTGGCCGCGCCCAGTACTTCGTTGAGCTGGTCGAAGCGCGGGATCATGTGCGCGCTCATGCCCATCTCGTCCTGGGCGTGCAGGAACTCCTTGCTGGCGCGGCCGTCGAGCAGCGCGCGTTGGCGCTGGTACAGGGTGCTCCAGGTCGCGTGGTCGTCGGCGGTGTAAGTGTCCCAAGGCTGTTCAACCACGGCGGTGGTATAGACCGGCACGTATCCCTTGTCGGTCTGCTGGTGTTCGACACGGCGTGGGGTGGTGGCGGTTTCCATCGTGGTGGTCTCCTGGGACGTCATATGACGATGCTAGGGCAGGGGGCGCGCAAGAGGATTGCAAAGTTGCGCGGATATGCCGGATTGGCGCAATATCATTGCGTCCATCTCATGTTGCGGAGCAGCAATGGCCGGAGATACCCAGTTCGACCGCACGGATCTTCGCCTACTGGCAGAAATCCAGCAGCACGGCCGTGCCACCAACGCCGAGCTGGCCGTCCGGGTGAACCTGTCCCCGTCGGCCTGCCTGCGCCGCGTGCAGCGCCTGGAAAGCGAGGGGGTGATTGCCGGTTACGGTGCGCGGCTGGAGCCACGCCTGATCGGCCTGGGCCTGCAGGCCTTCGTCCGCGTGCAGCTGGAGAAGCACGACCAGCACGCCATCGGCGTGTTCGCCGACAGCGTCGTGGAATGGGATGAAGTGGTGGCCTGCCATGCGCTCACCGGCGACATGGACTACCTGCTGCACATCTACGTGCGCGACCTGGAGCATTTCTCCAGTTTCCTGCTCGACAAGCTACTCAATGCCGCCGGCGTTGCCGACGTCAATTCCAGCTTCGTGCTGCGCACGGTGAAGGACTTCCGCGCGCTGCCGCTGTCGCAGCTGGAGTAATGCGGATCGCAAACGCGATCACGTGGTGTAACCGCCCGGCGGTCGCTTACACGATCATTTCAACCCGGTAGAGCAGACCGTTGGTCGACCGCGCGACCACCCCAACCCGGTAGAGTCGACCGTTGGTCGACTGCGCGACCACCCCAACCCGGTAGAGCCGACCGTTGGTCGGCCGCGCGACCACCCCAACCCGGTAGAGTCGACCGTTGGTCGACTGTGCGACCACCCCAACCCGGTAGAGTCGACCGTTGGTCGACTGCGCGGAAACCAACATCAGGAGCAGCCGACCAACGGTCGGCTCCACCGGCGGCGGGGCGTCAGCCCTCGCACTTCTCCTTGCGCCCCATCAGCCGGCCCACGCGCGAGGGTGCATCACACTTGGGCTTGGGCGGCGGCGGGGCGAGCGCGGCGGCGCGCGCGCGCTGCAACTGCTGCACCTTGGCGCGGATCTGCGGCATCACCGCCATCGCCGCTTTCTCGCCTTCCAGGATCGCGTTGTTGCGCTGGCTGAAATCGGCCGCGCCAATGTCCAGCACCTTGGGCCGGATGATGATGTCCGCGCGCGCCAGTTCCTGCTCGCCCAGGCGCTGGCCCATGATCGAGATCGACTGGTTGACGATGCCGAGCATGCCGGTGGGCGCCTTGCCGCTGGCCTTGCTGGAGATGTCCACGGCGATCACGATGTCCGCGCCGAGCTGGCGCGCGGCATCCACCGGCACCGGGCTGACCACGCCGCCATCGATGTAGTTGCCCTTGCCGATCTTCACCGGCTCGAACACGCCCGGGATGCTGCTGGAGGCGCGCACCGCCTGGCCGGCGTTGCCGCGCACGAAGATCGCCCGGTCGCCGGTTTCCAGCTGGGTGGCCACCGCGGCGAACGGCTTGGCGAACTTCTCGATCGGGCGGTTGCCGACCTGGGTGTTGACGTAGTCCTGCAGCTTCTGGCCCTGCACCAGGCCGCCGGAGAACAGGCGCACATCGCGGATGCTGGTCTCGTCCAGGGCCACTGCCTTGGACTGCATCTGGAACGCGTCCATACCGCTGGCATACAGCGCACCGACCACGCTGCCGGCACTGGTGCCCGACACCACCACCGGCTCGAAGCCATTGGCCTCGAGCATCTTGATCACCCCGATATGCGCAAAACCCTTGGCCGCACCGCCACCCAGTGCGATGCCGATCCTGACCGGCTTGGCCTGCGCCACGGGCGTAGCCACCGGCGGCGGGGTCGGGCGGACCGGATCACCGCCGCAGCCGGCCAGCAGGCCGAGCAGGGCAACGGACAGCGTCAGGCGGGTGCGGCGCAGTGATTTCATCGGGGTGTCTGCAGGTGAATAGGCAACGGAGGGCGCCAGCATACCGAAGCCACGGCGGGCCGGGCGGGACACGGCAGCGCTTATTCAGCGCCGCGCTGGCCCAGGCGGCGGCTTCGTGCATCGGAGGAGGCCTGCCGCGTGTGCGCTTCCGGCAACCATCAGGGAATCTGCGAACCGCGTCCACAACGACATGGCCGAATCCTGCTAATGAATGACCGCAATTTGCGACGCTGTTGTTGTACTGCAACAATTGTCTGGTAGCGCCGGTCCACCACCCCTCCCAACACAGCCTAATCGCCATGTTCCCGAACCGCACTGCCCACGGCCGGTTTCCGTCCGTGCACCCGCTCGTCCTCGCTCTGACCGCCCTGCTGCCATTGACGGCCGCAGCCCAGGAAGCACCCGCCGCCAAGGATCCGGTCGCCCTCGATACCCTGCAGGTGACGGCCCAGCGCCGCGTGGAAAACGCCAAGGACGTGCCGGTGTCGATCTCGGCCATCCAGGGCGAGAAGCTCGATGTGCTCGGTTCGGCCGGCGACGACATCCGCTTCCTGGCCGCGCGCGTGCCCAGCCTGAACATCGAATCGTCCTACGGT
>NZ_JBFULO010000004.1:0-36824 GCF_054049855.1 Stenotrophomonas sp. P5_B8
GCTCTGGCTCTGCAAAAGGCGGCCGTGGAGCCGGCCAGCGGCCGGTAGTGCGCGTTCGGGGACGCTTTCCGGGGAGCCGGCCAGCGGCCGGCAGTGCGCGTTCGGGGACGCTTTCCGAGGAGCCGGCCAGCGGCCGGCAGTGCGCGTTCGGGGACGGTTTCCGAGGAGCCGGCCAGCGGCCGGCACTACCTCCTCTCAGGTGGTGCGCGGGGCGAACATGATCACCATCATGCCGGCCAGGCAGAGGGCGACGCCGAGCAGGTCCCAGCGGCTGGGGCGGATGCCTTCCACCAGCCACAACCACATCAACGCGGTGCCGATGTAGACCCCACCGTAGGCCGCATACACACGGCCGCTGGCGGCCGGATGCAGGGTCAGCAGCCAGGCGAACAGCGCCAGGCTGCCCGCCGCCGGCAGCAGCAGCCACGCGCTGCCGTCCTTGCGCAGCCACAACCACGGCAGGTAACAGCCGACGATTTCCGCCACGGCGGTGAGCACGAACAGCAGCAGCGTCTTCACGGCTTGGCTTCGTCGGCCTTGGCCTGCTGCCAGAGCGCTTCCTGCGCGTCCAGGTCCAGCGCGGCCAGCGCCTGCCCGGCCGCGTCGGCCTTGGCTTCCATCGCGCGGAAGCGGCGCTCGAACTTGTGGTTGGCCTGGCGCAGCGCGGCGCCGACGTCCACCTTGGCGTGGCGGGCCAGGTTGGCGCAGACGAACAACAGGTCGCCCAGTTCTTCCTGCAGGCGCGMCTGGTTGTGCTCGACCGGGCCCTGTGCGAACTCGGCGGCGACTTCATCCAGTTCTTCGCGCACCTTGTCGATCACCGGCGCAGGACCGGGCCAGTCGAAACCAACCCGCGCCGCGCGCGCCTGCAGCTTCATCGCCCGCTGCCATTCGGGCAGTCCGCGTGAAATGCCGGCGAGTGCGGAGGTGTCGGTGTCGCCCTTGGCGGCACGCTCGGCGCGCTTGATCGCTTCCCAGTTGGCGTTGACGCCCTCGGCGCCATCCACCTGCACCTGGGCGAACACGTGCGGGTGGCGGCGCTGCAGCTTGTCGCTGATCGAACGGGCCACGTCGGCGAACGCGAAGGCGCCCTGCTCGCTGGCCATCTGCGCATGGAACACCACCTGCAGCAGCAGGTCGCCCAATTCGTCCTGAAGGTCGTCCAGGTCGCCGCGGTCGATCGCATCGGCGACCTCGTAGGCCTMCTCGATGGTGTACGGGGCGATGCTGGCAAAATCCTGCTGCAGGTCCCACGGACAGCCGCCCTGTGGGTCGCGCAGCCGCGCCATGATGCCCAGCAGGCGGTCCAGTTCAGCAGTCGCGGTCATCCCATGCTCCTTTGCAGCGATCAGGCCGGCAGCCACTGCCGCCATGGCAGGCGGGTGTCGCCCAGGGCGATGAAATCGCCGTTCAACAGGCTCTCGCGGCGGTTGTAGCGGAACGGCTTGCCGGTGGCCGCCGACAGCACCGCGCCACCGGCGGCGTGCAGCACGCACTGGCCGGCGGCGGTGTCCCATTCGGAGGTCGGGCCCAGCCGCGGATACACGTCCAGCGTGCCTTCGGCGAGCCGGCAGAACTTCAGCGACGAGCCCTGCGCGATCACCTCGATGTCGCCCATCCGGTCCAGCAGCGCCTGGGTCTGTTCGCTGCGATGCGAGCGGCTGGCGGCGACCTTGAGCGGCGCGGTGGCCGGGGTGCGCGCGCGCAGGACCGAATCGTGCATGCCCAGCCGGCGGTAGGCCAGTTCGCCGCGCATGGCGTGCCAGACCGTGCCGCTCACCGGGGCCAGGACCACGCCGAATGCCGGCGCGCCCTGGTAGATCAGCGCGATGTTCACGCTGAACTCGTCGTTGCGCTTGACGAACTCGCGGGTGCCGTCGAGCGGGTCGACCAGCCAGTAGGCGCCCCAGTGCTGGCGCACCTCCCACGGCACCTGCGCCGATTCCTCGGACAGGATCGGCAGGTCCGGGGTGAGCTGCTGCAGGCCGCGCTCGATCACGTGGTTGGCGGCCAGGTCGGCGGCCGTCACCGGACTGCGATCGGATTTGATTTCCACATCGAACGGGGTCGCATACACGGCCATGATGGCGGCGGCCGCGTCCTGGGCGATGGCGATGACGGTTTCGCGCAGATCGGTGGTGAGCTTGATCATTCCTGGCCGCCCAGCCACTGGCGGGCGATGAACAGCGCCGCCAGTGAACGCCCTTCGGAGAAGTCCTCGCGCAGCATCAGCTGGTCCAGGTCGGCCAGTTTCCAGGGCACCACGTCCAGTTCCTCGGGCTCATCGCCAACCAGCCGCTCCGGGTACAGGTCGCGCGCCACGACCAGCCACGATTGGTGGCTCATGTAGGTGGGCGCCAGGGTCATCGCGCGCAGCACGTCCAGCCGCCGCGCGCCGTAACCGGCTTCTTCCTTGAGCTCGCGGTTGGCGGCCTGCACCGGCGTTTCGCCGGCATCGATCCGGCCCTTGACCAGGCCCAGTTCGTAGCGGTGGACGCCGGCGGCGTACTCGCGCACCAGCAGAACAGTTTCATCGTCAAGCATCGGCACCACCACCACCGCGCCATGCCCATGGCTGATCAGGCGCTCGAAGCGGCGGCGTTCGCCGTTGGAGAATTCCAGATCAAGGTGCTGGCGCTGGAACGGCCCGCTCTGCTCGTCCGTGATGCGGTGGATGATGGGCAGGCGACGACTCATGCGAGCCTCTCTAGAATGGGAGCTGGTGAAAACGTCTTCATGAGCCCGAAATGCTAGCAGACCCAGCCCCCCTATCGCTGGCCGACCAGTGGCGCCGTCGCGACCTGGCCGTGCTCTGGCACCCGTGCACGCAGATGCGCGAACACCCCGACACCCTGCCACTGGTGCCGATCGCCCGGGGGGAAGGCCCGTGGCTGATCGACCATGACGGCAAACGCTACCTGGATGGGGTCAGCAGTTGGTGGACCAACCTGTTCGGCCACGCCGAACCGCGGATCGGCGCCGCCATCGCCCACCAGGCGACCCAGCTGGAGCAGGTGATGCTGGCCGGCTTCAGCCATGAACCGGCGGTGCGTCTGGCCGAGCGCCTGCTGGCGATCGCCCCGCGCCAGGCCGGACGCGACCCGCTGGCCAAGGTGTTCTATGCCGACAACGGCTCGGCCGGGGTCGAGGTGGCGCTGAAGATGGCCTTCCACTACTTCCGCAACCGTGGCGAGCACCACCGCACCCGCTTCGTGGCGCTGGAGAACGGCTACCACGGCGAAACGCTGGGCGCGCTGTCGGTGGGCGATATCCCGCTGTACCGCCGCGTGTATGCCCCGCTGCTGACCGAGGCGCTGTTCGCCCCCTCGCCGGACGCCTACCTGGCCGAGCCCGGCCAGAGCGCCGCGCAGCGCGCCCACCAGGCCGCCGACGCGCTGGCCACGCTGTTCGACCAGCACCCCGGTGAGATCTGCGCGGTCATCCTGGAACCGCGCCTGCAATGTGCCGGCGGTATGCGCATGCACGACCCGGTCTACCTGCAGCGCGCGCGCGCACTGTGCGATGCCAACGGCGCGTTCCTGATCGCCGACGAGATCGCCACCGGCTTCGGCCGCACCGGCACGATGTTCGCCTGCGAGCCGGCCGGGGTGATGCCCGACCTGCTGTGCCTGTCCAAAGGCCTGACCGGCGGGTTCCTGCCGCTGTCGGCGGTGCTGGCCACCCAGGCGCTGTACGACGCGTTCCTGGACGATTCGCGCGAGCGCGCGTTCCTGCACTCGCACAGCTACACCGGCAATCCGCTGGCCTGCGCCGCCGCACTGGCGACGCTGGACATCTTCGCCGGCGAAGACGTGATCGCGCGCAACCGCAGCACCGCCGAGGTGATGCGCACACTGGCCGCTCCGTTCAATGACCACCCGCACGTGGCCGATGTGCGCCAGGCCGGGATGGTGGTGGCCTTCGAACTGACCCGCAATGGCGACAAACGCACGCCCTTCCCCGCCGAGGCGCGGGTGGGGCTGCACGCCTATACGGCCGCGCTCAAGCGTGGGGTGGTGCTGCGGCCGCTGGGCAACGTGCTGTACTGGATGCCGCCGTACTGCGTGGAAGACGAACACCTGGACCTGCTGGCCCAGACCACCCTGGCTGCAATCGAGGAGGCCGTTGCATGCGCATGACCCGGTGCCATATCGACACCCCGCTGGCCGTCGGCCAGACCCTGTCGCTGCCCGAAGAGGCGGCCAACCACCTGGTGCGGGTCATGCGGCTGCGCGAAGGCGACGGCTGCGTGCTGTTCAACGGCGATGGGCACGATTACCACGCCACCCTGGTGGTGGTGGGCAAGCGCGACGCGCAGGTCCGGATCGACGCGGCCAGCGCGCTGGACAACGAGTCGCCGCTGCACATCACCCTGCTGCAGGGCATCGCGCGTGGCGAGAAGATGGACCTGATCCTGCAGAAGGCCACTGAACTGGGCGTGGCGGCGATCGTGCCGGTCAACGCCGAGCGCACCGAGGTGAAACTGGATGCGGCGCGCGCCGAGAAGCGGCTGGCGCACTGGACCAGCGTGGTGGTGTCGGCGTGTGGTCAATCCGGGCGCGCGCGGGTGCCCAACGTGGCGGCGCCGCAATCGCTGCTGGACGCCGCACGGCAGATGCCTGCGCAGGCGCTCAAACTGACCCTGGACCCGCTCGGCGAGCATCGCCTGTCCACCCTGCAGCCGGCACCGGGCGGAGTGGTGATCGCGATCGGCCCGGAGGGTGGCTGGTCGCCACGCGACCGCCAGGCATTGGTCGAGGCCGGCTTCCAGGGCCTGCAACTGGGGCCGCGCATCCTGCGCACCGAAACCGCCGGATTGGCCGCGATCGCCGCCGTGCAGGCGCGGTTGGGCGACCTGGGGTAAGTGGCAACGGCAACAGCAGCCCCGCATGGCGTGGCTCTACCGGAGGGCCGAATCGTGCGCGTTCGGCAGGTATGGGTCGTTGATCGATACGAACGCCGTGCCAAACGCGGTGCCAACATACAGGGGAAGGCACGGGCGCCGAAGCACGCCGGCACTCCGGCACTCCGGCACTCCGGCACTCCGGCACTCCGGCACTCCGGCAAGCATCGGGTGGAACAGCCCCCTTGAGTCAAGGGGGCGCGCCGCCTGGCGCGGGGATCTGGAGGCATGGTCCACGGGGGCCCACGATCTGCTCCGCAGATCGTGGGGAGCCTTCGCGAACGCGAAGACTCACCCCGCGACGGGGTAGGCCTCGTCCAGCGCTGCTTCCAGCGCATCCAGGTCCGGCAGCAGCGCGCTCTGCTCGCCGAGCAGCACGCGCATGTGCACGCCCTGCGGCAGGGTTTCCTCGGAAGCGTCGGCCAGCAGGCCGTCGCGCGGGACCGCGATCAACTGCGGGAAGGTCTGGGTCAGCAGGGCGAAGTACGGGCGCTTGGCGTTGCCACCCAGTGCCTTGAGCACCACCACCTTGTTGTTGCTGGTCACCAGCTCATCGCCCAGCCCGGACAGCCGGGCGAACGACAGCAGGGGCACGTCCCAGCCATGCCAGGCGATCTGCCCGACCAGCCAGGCCGGCGCATCGGGCACGGTCTGCACGGCGACTTTGGACATCATTTCGGCCACGGTGGCATTGGGCAGCAGCACGCGTTCGTGCCCGGCCTGGATCAATACCCCGCGGATTTCGTCGTTGCTGGCGTAACTCATGGCGTGATTCCTGGAAGGGGGCGCGGCGATTACTCGCGTACGCCCCAACGTTCGACGATGCTATGGGCCAGCTGCGGCGGCTCGCCGGCATGCATGCCGGCGGCGACCACGGCGTTGGCGGCGGTGGGGTCGTAGCAGCCTTCACCGACCTGCCCGGCCACCCAGGCGCCTTCTCCGGCCAGCGCCAGCACCGCATCCACGTGGCTGGCATCGGCGCCGCTGAGCAGCACCACGGCGCTGTCGGCCGGCGGCAGCGTGCCGACCTGGACACCCTGCGCATCGGCGCTGAAATACAGCCCGCGATCGCGAACGGCCAGGCCCACGTCATCGGGCAGGATGTAGGCGTTGCCGGCCTGCACCGGCTGTTCCGCTTCGGCCAACACCACCGGCAACGCCGAGACGCGCGCCATCTGCTTGACCAGGTTGCCGTAACGGCCCCCGTCCAGGCGCATATGCACCAGCACCGGCGTGGCCAACCCGGCCGGCAGCGTGGCCAGCAGGCGACGCAGCGCGTCCGGCCCGCCGATGCCGGCCAGCACCAGCACGGCACCGGCGGCGGCGCCGTCGGCGGGGCGCTCGGCCTCCAGTTCCACCAGCGACAGCCGCGCGATGTCGAAATCGGTCGGCGGCGCTGCGGCGCCGGCGGGTGCCGACGGCGGCGGTGCGATCGCCTCGACCGCATCATCATCCACCAGCGACCAGCTGCTGTGATCGCCCAGGGGTACGCGCGGCGGCGCAGCCGGCGGGGCGGACACGGGAACCGGCGGCGGCGCGGACGGCGCGGACGACGCCGGCTGCAGCGCGGCCAGCGCCTCTTCCAGCGACATCGGCTCGCTCATCGTATCCGGCGCCTGGTACAGGCCATCGGCCGGCACGTCGCCGGCGGCGTCGAAGGCCTCGCGCACATGGAAGTCCAACGGGGCATCGGCATGCAGCTGTGCCGGCGTGGTCGGCAGGCCCGGCTCGGGCTGCAGCAGGCCGTCCTGTTCCGAACCCGGCGGCAATACGTCGTGGTGGCCATGCAGCTTGGCCACCAGGTGCCGCGCCCAACGCTGGGCTTCCCAGCCATCGCGGCGTGCGGCCAGTTCGGCTTCGTCGAAAATCAGGGTCAGCGACGGCGAGCCCAGTACCGGGTCCAGCCGTTCAAGCGCGTCTTCGATCGCCGGCTCCAGCGCGATCAGCACCGCACCCGGCGCGGCGTCACGCAGCGCCTGCAGCTCCAGCGTGTTGGGATCTTCCTCCAGCACCAGGGTGGCGCCGGCCTGAGCCAGCGCCTCACGCAGGCGCTCACGGGCAGGACCGACCCGCGCCAGCAGCGCTACCGACAACAGCGAAGGCAGGTCATTCGCGGACACGGGCGATCCCCAGCAGGTCGTACACGTTTCGCATCAGGTCCAATTCCTGGTAAGGCTTGCCCAGGTAACGCTGGACACCGATTTCGAAGGCGCGCTGACGGTGCTTGTCGCCGCTGCGCGAGGTGATCATCACGATCGGCACGTCCTTGTAGCGGGGATCGGCACGCATCGCGGTGGCCAGTTCATAGCCATCCATACGCGGCATTTCGATATCCAGCAGCATCAGGTCGGGCACACGTTCTTCCAGCCGCTCCAGCGCTTCCACGCCATCGCGGGCGACGGCCACTTCGAAGTTGTGGCGTTCCAGGATGCGCCCGGTGACCTTGCGCATGGTCAGCGAATCGTCGACCACCATCACCAGCGGCACGTCGCGGTCGCTGACCTGGGTGGTCGGGGCGATCGGCTTGTGCGGATTGGCCTGGAAGCGGCGCACCAGCGGGGCAACGTCCAGGATGACCACGACCCGGCCATCGCCGGTGATGGTCGCCCCGTAGATACCCGGCACCGAGGCGATCTGAAGGCCGACCGGCTTGACCACGATTTCGCGGTTGCCCAGCACCTGGTCGATGGCCACGGCCGCGCGCAGTTCACCGGCGCGGACCAGCAGCAGCGGCACCTGGGCCTGGCCTTCGGCGCGGGCCTGGCCCTGGCCGATCAGCGTGCCCAGATCGTGCAGGGCGAAGGCTTCGCCACCGTAGTGGTAGCTGCCGTCGATGGTCTCGAAGCGCTCGCGCGAGATCCGGCCGATGCCGCTGACCGAGGCCACCGGCACGGCGAAGGTGGTCTCGCCGATCTGCACGAACACCGCCTGGGTGACCGCCAGCGTCTGCGGCAGGCGCAGGGTGAAGGTGACGCCCTGGCCGCGCACCGAGTGGATGTCCACCGAGCCGCCAAGCTGGCGCACTTCGTTGTGCACCACGTCCATGCCCACGCCACGGCCCGCCAGCTGGCTGACCTGCTCGGCCGTGCTGAAACCGGGCGAGAAGATCATCGCGTCCAGTTCGGCATCGCCGAGCACGGCGTCGGCCTCGATCAGGCCACGCTGTTCGGCGCGGCGACGGATCGCCTCGCGGTCCAGCCCGGCGCCGTCATCGGCCACTTCCAGCACGATTTCCGAGCCTTCGCGGCGCAGGCGGATGGCGATCTCGCCTTCCTCCGGCTTGCCGGCGGCGCGACGCTGGTCCGGGGTTTCCAGACCATGCGCGACCGAGTTGCGCAGCATGTGTTCCAGCGGCGCGACCATGCGGTCGAGCACGTTGCGGTCCAGTTCGCCGTGGGTTCCATCCAGGGTGACGTGGACCTGCTTGCCGGTGTCCTGGCCGGCCTGGCGGACCACCCGACGCAGGCGCGGCACCAGCCCGTCGAACGGCACCATGCGCGCCCGCATCAGGCCATCCTGCAGTTCCGAGCTGACCCGCGACTGCTGTTGCAGCAGCACGTCGTACTGGCGCGACAGGTCGTCCAGCACGCCCTGCAGGCCGCCCAGATCGGCCGCCGACTCGTTCAGCGCGCGGCTGAGCTGCTGCAGCGTGGAGAAACGGTCCAGTTCGAGCGGATCGAACTTGTGGTCGGCCTGGTCCTGCTCGCGCTGGTAGCGGGCGACGATCTGCGCCTCGGTTTCCAGGTCCAGGCGGCGCAGCTGGTCGCGCAGACGCGCATTGGTGCGGTCCAGTTCGCCCATCGCACCGCGGAAGGCACCGAGCTGCTGTTCCAGTCGCGAGCGGTAGATCGCCACTTCACCGGCGTGGTTGACCAGACGGTCGAGCAGGTCGGCGCGCACGCGCACCTGCTCCTGCTGCGGACGGGCCAGCATGTCGTCTTCGCTGCTGGCCTCCAACGGCAACGGCGCGGACAGCGGGGCCTCGGCGACGGCCGTGTCGACCTCCACCGGGGCGGCATCGGGTGCATCGACGGCGCTGTCGGCCGCGACCGGCTCAACCCGGCCCAAGGTGCGCTGTTCGAAGGCGCCGATCAGGTCCTCGGGCATCGCCACGCTGCGGTGCTGGCCGGTGCGGGTCAGCATCTGGTGCAGGCGATCGAAGCCACGTTCCAGCAGGTGCACATCGCTGCGGTCGATGTCGGTGCGGTTGGACGCAACGGCTTCCAGCAACGATTCGATGCCGTGGCCGAGGTCGCCGATCGGGTTGATCCCGGCCATGCGCGCGCCACCCTTGAGGGTGTGCAGGTCGCGCTGCAGGCCGGCGATGACGTCACGGTCGTTCGGCGCGGCGCGCAGTTCGCTGATCAGGCCATCGCAATGGTCGAGCAGGTCCTTGCCTTCTTCCACGAAGATGTCGACCAGCTCCTCGTCCAGAACGCTGAAGTCCAGTGGCTCGGTGCTGTCTTCTTCGACGCTTTCTTCAGCGTCGAGGCCGACCGCGTCGTTGGCAGCCGACGTGCCGCTCGTGCTCGTGCCGGCCGCGATCGAGGCCAGGGCTGCGGTTCCGGCCGCCGCGACCACGGGCGCGTCTTCCAGTTCGAAGAACGGCGTGGGCGCGGCGGTCTCGGTGGCATCGGCATCCACCGCGTCTTCGGCGAAGGCATCGGCCTCGTCGTGCTGCTCCTGCATCTCATGGGTGGCATCCAGGCCGAGCACGCTGTCGGTGTCGTCCCGTGCCGTCGGCGCGTCGATGACGGTCAGGCCATCGTCCAGCACCTGCTGCTCGTCGACCAGCTCGCCGAACGCCGGGGTCGAGGGCAGCGCGTCTTCCAATGCCTCGCGTTCTTCTTCGGTGGCAGTGTCGACATCGCGCTCGGAGAAAGCGGGGATTTCCGCCTGCTCTTCCGCGACAGCGTCAACACCAGCGGTACCGGTGTCTGCGTTGACAGCCTCGACCTCGGCCGCCTCGACCAGTGGTTCGTCTGCGATTTCGGCGTCGGCGTCGGCGTCGGCTTCGGCTTCGACGTCGGTGCCGAGTTCGGCGTCGACAGTCTGCGCGTCATCGCCGGCCACTTCCGCCATCGGCGCATCCACCACGGGCGCGTCGGCGGCCGGGGTGACATCCAGATCGACGTAGCGCGACAGGTCCTCGGCGCCGGTCAGTTCGACCGCGTCCAGTCCGTCGTGCACGACCTGTGCGGCGCCCGCATCGTCCGGCTGCGGGCCATCGGCAGGCGGCGCGGCATCGTCCGCGCTCACCGCGGCGGGCGTCGTCGGCAGCTCGGCGTCGAAGTACGCCGACAGGTCATCGCTCGCGGTGAGTTCGCCGAACGCCAGGGCATCGGCCTCCGGCACATGCGCTTCCACGCCACCGGCCTGGCCTGCGTCCTCGGCGTCGATCGACGCCAGGTCGACCACCGACAGTGCGTCGGCCTCCAGCTCGGCCTGCTGCAGTTGCGCATCGGCACTGTCATCCCGCCCGGCGTAGCCGCCCTGCCCGTCTGCCTGCGGCAGCGTGGACAGCGCGTCCTGCCCAGGCGCGGCGACGGCGACGTCGTCTGCGGCGAAGGCCTGCGCGGCATCCTCCTGTTCCAGGGCGTCCAGCGCGTCCTGCTCGAACGCCAGCTCGTCGTCGGCGACCAGCGCCGGCCAGCGTGCCTCGGGCAGCGTGTCGGCCAACGCCTGCAGGCGCGCGGCCAGCGCGGTCTGCACCGGAATGCGCGGCGCCTCGGCCTGCAGCGCGGTCATGGTGGTGCGGATCGCCTCGGCGGTGGCCGACAGCGCGTCCACGCCTTCGGCATCCGGGGTGGCATCGGCAGCCAGCGAGCGCTTGATGTAGCTCTCGGCAACGCCGGTGACCGCGGTGATTTCCGGCACGTCGGTCATCGCGAACGCACCGTTCATGGTGTGCACCGCGCGCAGCAGGGTGTCGGTCACCGGCTGCGGGGCCACGCTGGCCTCGCGCAGCCAGGCCTGCAAGGTCGCCTGGTGGGTGTCCACTTCGGCTTCAAGGATTTCGCGCAGGACTTCATCGATGTTGGCCGGCGTGCCGGTCGCCTCGACCGCCTGCACCGGTGCCTGGACAGCAGGCTCGATGGTCTCAACGGTTTCAACCAGTGCCGCCACGACCGGGGTCGCACGCTGCAGCGGTACATGGAAGGTCTCTTCGCCGGCAGCAACGCGGTCGGCGATGGCCTGCATGGCCTGCAGGTCGGCGGTCACCCGGCCTTCGCCACGCAGCGCGGCGTTGAGCTGCGGCAGCACGTCGTAGGCCTGCCCGACCATCGCCACCACGGCCGGCGTCGCCGGACGGGTGCCGTCGAGCACGCGGTTGAGCATGCCCTCGATCTTCCAGCTGAATTCGCCCAAGGTGCGTGCACCAACCAGGCGGCCGCTGCCCTTGAGGGTATGGAACACGCGACGGATCGGACGCAGCCGGTCCATGTTGTCCGGCGCAGCGCGCCAGACCGGCAGCAGATTGCCGAGGTTGACCAGTTCCTCGTCGAACTCTTCGATGAAGACCTCGCGGATGTCCTGGTCGATGTTCTCGCCGTCGTCCTCGAAGCCGGCCTCGATGCTGTCGGCATCGTCGACTGCAGCACTTTCCGCGACCGCAGGCGAGGCGGCAGGCGCGGCCTGCGGCTCGGTGCTGAACTGCGATGCAGCAGCGTCGAGCTCGGCCAGGAAGCGCGCCGATTCGTCGTCCAGTTCGATCTTGCTGATCACCGCAGCATGCACGCCGGTGCTGCTGTGGGTGATGAGCGGCGTCTGATCGTGCGCATCGGCGCTGTCAGCTGCGTTGGCGTCGGCATCGGCGTCGAACGCAGGCACGCTCGCGTCAGTGGCGTCAGTGGCTTCGAAGGCCTCGATGACCTCATCGGCGTCTGCGACTTCTGCGATTTCTCCAGCTTCTGCAGCTTCTGCTTCCGCGGCGTCTGCGACATCCGCAGCAGCTGCGGCGTTTCCGACGTCCAGCGCCGGCTCTGCCGTGCCTGCGTCGAAGGTATCGACCTCGGCTTGCAGGAACGGCGGCAGGTGCTCAACGTCCAGGGCCGGCGCGGCGTCGACGAAGACGTCCTGCACCGGCGTGGCCGGGGCGTCATCGATCTGCAGCGACAGCACGCCATCGGCGTTGTGCAGCGGCGCGTCGAAGGTGAACGTGATCGGCTCGTCGCTGATCTCCAGCGCGTCGTGCTCGGCGGAGACCGGGTCGAAGCCGCCACTGAACGACAGCGGCGCGTGGCTGTCGGCCGGCTCCACCGCCTCGGACGGCGCGGCCTGGGCATGCAGCGCATCCAGCGCGTCGAGCGCGGCATGCATGGGCGGCTGGGTGTCCCAGCGGGTCGCGGTGGTGTCTTCGGCGAACACCGGGTCGAAGTGGACGAAGCTGGCGGCGTCATCGCGCGTGGCCGGGTCGGACAGCGTCCACTGCACCGCGTCCGGGACGCTGGCGGTGGAGGCGGCAAACACCAGGCCGGCGGCATCGCCCGCGTCTGCGGCGGGTGCCGGGGCGGACGCATCGGGCAGCGGGTCGAAGGTGAAATCCGGCAGCGACGGCGGCACGCTGCCCGGGGCAGGTGCGGACGCGGCCATGGCGGTGTCGATATGTTCCGGCGCCGGCGTTTCCCAGGGCGCCAGCTCGATCGCTTCCGGTGCCACCGGCAGCGCTTCGGCGCTGGCATCCGGGGCGGCGGCATGCGCATCGGGCAGCGGCCAGTAACGCAGGGTTTCCAGGCTGGTGCGGGTGATGTCCAGGATTTCGTCGCGGCCCGGGCGACGCTCGCGCAGCGCTTCCAGGTAGTACTCCAGGCTGGCCATGGCATCGGCCAGCGTATCCAGCTGGCGGCCACTGGGCACGCGCTGGCGGCCGATCAGTTCCACCGCGATGTACTGGCGTACGCCCTGCAGGTAGTCGGCCGGCGTGGCCAGGTCGAGCATGCGCAGCGCACCGGCGACCTCGCCAAGCAGGCGCGGTACTTCCTGCAGCTGCTGATGGTTCCAGTTGGTTTCGATGAAGGCGACGAAGTGTTCGCGTGCGGCGGCGAAGTTGGCGATCGCTTCATGCGCGAGCACTTCCACCGTGCGTCGGTTTTCCACCGCGCTCGGATCGTCTTCACCGCTGATGTTGGCACCCAGATGCGCGACCTGGTCATCCAGCGACGCGTCCACGTACAGCAGTGCGCCGGCGATATCCAGCAGCAGGCTCTCATCGATCTGCTGCTCGCCGTCGACCACCCCGCGCAGCGCATCGCGCTGCTGCACGACCACGCCACGGGCCACGCCCAGGCCCATCATGCCCAGGGTATCGGCGACCGCGCCGAGTTCGTTGACCTGGGTCTGCAGCTGTACCGGCTCGCCGCCGGTGCGCAGGTGCAGGTCCAGCGCGTCCTTGATCCGCAGGAGTTCTTCCTTGACCGCATTGCCGACGGTGTCGAGCAGCTCGCGGTTGCGGCCGCTGAGGCTGCCGCGCGCGTGGTCGAGTTCGGCCTCGGTGGCGCTGACGCTGTCCGGGGCGAAAGCGAACAGCACGCTTTCATTGATGCCCGGCGCAGCGCGCGCCGAACGGATGTCATTGAGCAGCGGCAGCAGCACGATCGGAATGTCGCGGTGGCCGTTCTGCAGGCGTTCCAGATAGTCGGGCAGCAGTACGCTGCCGCGCATCAGGGTCGCGCAGGCTTCGTCGCGGTCGGGCACCTCACCGGCACCGATCGCGTTGGCCAGCTGTTCCATCTCCTCGGCCACCATCGCCGGGGCATACAGCTCGACCATGCGCAGGGTGCCCTGCACCTGGTGCAGGTAGCCGGCGCAGAAGCGCATGCGGCTGCCGTCGGCAGGGTCCTCCACGTAGTACTCGACCTCATTGCGCACCTGGCGCAGGGTCTCATCCAGCTCCGGCTTGACCCAGCCCAGGGCGGCGTGGCTCATGGCATCGCGCAGCGTGCTCATGCCGGGACTCCCGGCAGGGTGGCGCGCGTGTCGTGCTTTGAATTCTCGCGATGCATCATCTGCTGATTCCTTCCCTCTCCGCCCTGCCCGCGGCTCACGCCGGCAGCTTGAAGTCGGCAACCGAGCGGCGCAGGTCGGCCGCCAGCTGTGCCAAATGGCCGATCGACTCGGCGGTCTGTCCCGCGCCCTGCGAGGTCTGGCCGGTAATCTGACGGATCACGCCCATGGTGCGGGTGATGTCCGACGCGGCCGACGACTGCTGCTGGGCGGCGATCGAGATGTTCTTGATGAGGTTGTTGAGCGCGTTGGACACGCGTTCGATTTCGGTCAGGGCCGTACCGGCGTCTTCGGCCAGGCGTGCACCGGACACCACCTCGGCGGTGGTCTGCTCCATCGAGCTGACCGCTTCGTTGGTATCGGCCTGAATGGCCTGGACCAGGCCTTCGATACGCCGGGTCGCGCCGGAGGTACGTTCTGCCAGTCGCTGCACTTCGTCGGCCACCACCGCAAAACCACGACCGGCTTCACCGGCCGAGGCCGCCTGCACCGCGGCGTTCAACGCCAGGATGTTGGTCTGTTCGGAAATGTCGTTGATCAGTTCCACGATCGAGCCGATTTCCTGCGAGGACTCGCCCAGGCGCTTGATGCGCTTGGAGGTCTCCTGGATCTGGTCGCGGATCTGGTCCATGCCCTGGATGGTCTCGCGGACCACGCCGGCGCCTTCGGCGGCGATCACCACCGAGCGCTGTGCCACGTCGGCCGATTCGGCCGAGTTGCGCGACACCTGTTCGATGCTCGACGCGATTTCGCCAATGCGGTCCGAGGCCGAGGTGATCTGGTTGGCCTGGTGGCCGGCCGCTTCGGCCAGCTGCATGGCCGTGGCCTGGGTTTCCTGGGTGGACAGCGCGACCTTGGCCGAGGTGTCGTTGATCGTGGTCACCAGGTGGCGCAGTTCGTCCACGGCGTAATTGATGGCGTCGGCGATCGCGCCGGTCATGTCCTCGGTCACCGAGGCCTTCACCGTCAGGTCGCCTTCACCCAGCGAGCTGATTTCGTCCAGCAGCCGCATGATGGCCTGCTGGTTGCGGCTGTTGAATTCCACCTGGGTCTGGTAACGCAGGTCCTGCTCGCGCGAGCGGCTGCGCACGGTGCTGCTGACGAAGCCGATGATGGCGATCAGCGACAGCGCGCCGGAGATCACGCCCAGCCAGAAGTTCGGGAACAGACGCGTATCCCGCACCGAGCCGAACGAGGAAAACGCTTCGAACAGCTTCTTGCTGTCATCCAGCATCCTGGTCGCGCCGCCGGTCAGTGCCGCGGCCGAGGACTGCGCCGAGAACAGCTGGCGCGAGCTGGCCAGGATCGCATCGGCGTCCTTCTTCATGGTGTCCCACTGCTTCTGGGACTGTTCCAGCGCCGCCAGTGCACCGGCATTGCGGACCGGGGCGATGCCCAGCTCTTCGTTGCCATTGCGCAGCGCATCCAGCACCTGGGTGAACACCACCGAGTCGCGGGCCAGCGCGTCGCCTGCCGCGGCGGCACCGCCGCCACCGGCGCGCATTTCGGTCACGCGGCGGGCCATGGAGCCGACCACCACGACCTGCTGCAGCGCGTTGTACACCTGCGAGGCAGGCGCGCCACCGGCCGACATCGCGCGGACCACTTCATTGAGCTGTGCCTGCAGTGCCGGCACGCCATTGACGAAGTTGTTGGCGTTGCCGGCCAGGGCCAGCACGGCCGGCTCACTGGCCACCAGCTGGGCGGCGCTCTTGCCGAGCGGCTCCCAGGTCTGGCTGAGCTGGCTGAGTGGACCGGACACGTTCGCTTCGCTGCCGTAGCGGCCCTGCAGGCTGCTCACCGTGCTTTCGATGCGGGTCTTGGTTTCCTTGAACGCGGTGAAGGCCTGCGCGTTGCCCAGCACCGCCTCACGGCCCTGGTTGGCCAGCTGCTGGGACAACACCTGCAGGTCGGCCGCGCCGGTACTGGCGCCGGCCAGGCGACTGCCCTGCCAGGTGGCCACGCCGGTATTGACGCCGAACACGATCATCGACAGGGCCAGCAGGCCGAGCCAGAAATTGGTTCCCACCGACCCGAGCTTGCCGGCCTTGGCGGATTCCGAAGCAGTACTCATCGTTCAACCTCGATCTTCAATGCGGTGAGACAGGCAGCAGCGATCAGGCTGCGGCCTGCCTGAATTCGGGAGTACGCGACAGCAGCGACAGCGAGAACACGCCCCAGTCGTGACCGTCGCCGTGGAAGGCGCGGTCGATGAAGTGCGCATAGCGACCACTGGCCAGGTCGCCGACGGCGATGTCCTGGTTCTGCTCGAAGCTGCGTTGGCCAAACAGTTCATCGATGGTCAGGGCGACGTCGCCGCCGGCCTGGCGCATGATCAACACGCGCTGGCCTTCCTGCTGCACGGTGCGCTCGCCTTCCAGGAAGTACTTCAGGTCCACCACCGGGAACAGATTGCCGCGCAGGTTGCCCACGCCCAGCAGCCRCGGCTGTGCGCCGGGGACCGGGGTGATCGGCGGCATCGGCACGATTTCCACCACTTCGCGGAAATCCGAGACCAGATGCCGCTTGCCCACCCGGTAGCCGACGCCACGCCACAGGTCCTGCGCGAMCTGCCGTTCGGGCAGCTGCACGGCGTGGGCCAGGCTGCGCCGTTCGTAGACTTCGAGGATGTCGAAAGGAGAACGCATCAGACCACCAACTCGTTGATCCGCGCGATCAGGTCCTCCTCGCGCGGTGGTTTGACGATGTAGTCGGCGGCCCCCTGGCGCAGCCCCCACGCCTTGTCGGTTTCCATCGCCTTGGTGCTGACGATGACCACCGGGATGTGCTTTGTCTCCGCGTCGCGCGCCATCGCGCGGGTCGCCTGGAAGCCACTCATGCCCGGCAGCACCACGTCCATCAGGACCAGCTGCGGCGATTGCTCGCGGACGAGCACCAGCCCGTCCTCGGCGTTGTCCGCTTCGAGAACCTCATGCCCGGCCTTGGTCAACCACTGCGTGAACACCGCACGGTCGGTCGGTGAATCCTCGATCAGAACGATTCGAGCCATTGTGCCTTTCCCCCCTGGTCAGGCGTTGACGTATGTGCGGATGGCACCCAGCAGTTCTTCACGCGTGAAAGGCTTGGTCAGGTACTGCTCCGAGCCGACGATGCGGCCGCGCGCCTTGTCGAACAGGCCGTCCTTGGAGGACAGCATGATCACCGGGGTCGACTTGAACAGCTGATTTCCCTTGATCAGCGCACAGGTCTGATACCCGTCAAGACGCGGCATCATGATGTCCACGAAGATGATCTGCGGCTGTTGGTCGGCGATCTTGGCCAACGCCTCGAAACCATCGGTCGCRGTCACCACCTCGCAGCCTTCGCGCTTGAGCAGTGTTTCGGCGGTCCTGCGAATGGTCTTCGAATCATCGATGACCATGACCCTGAGCCCTGCGAGTTCCCCACCCGCAGCCATGTTTTCAGTCATTACCTTTCCCCGAGCGCGCGACGCTTCTGCTTTGGTCCGGCGCCGCTGCGAAAGCGTATCTATATCGCACTTCCGGCGCAGGCTTCAAGCGCGGCCACTTCAGCCAAGCCGCAGGCGGGTCGGCGGTGACGGCCGGCGCCGGTTTTGCGCAAACCGGGCCGGCCGCCGGACACTGCGTTGCACCGGTCCGGGGCAGGCAGGCGGGCGCGGTTGCGGCTACCATCATCGCCCTGCCCGCCAGGTTGCGACCATGCCGTTGAACGTCATCGTGGTGATGGACCCCATCGCCCATATCAAGATTGCCAAGGACACCACCTTCGCGATGCTGCTGGAAGCCCAGCGCCGCGGCCACGCCCTGCACTACGTCAGCCCCGGTGGGCTGGCCCTGCGCGACGGCCAGGCGGTGGCCCGCACCGCCCCGCTGCAGGTGCGCGAGGACAAGGCCGACTGGTTCAGCCTGGGCGAATTCAGCCAGACCGTGTTCGGCCCCGGCCAGGTCGTGCTGATGCGCAAGGACCCGCCGGTGGATGCCGAATTCATCTACGACACCCATGTATTGAGCGTGGCCCAGCAGGCCGGCGCGCTGGTGGTCAACGATCCGCAGGGGCTGCGCGATTTCAACGAAAAGCTGGCTGCGCTGCTGTTTCCGCAGTGCTGCCCGCCGACCCTGGTCAGCCGCCGCAACGCCGACCTGAAGGCGTTCGTGCTGGAACACGGCCAGGCCGTGCTCAAGCCGCTGGACGGCATGGGCGGGCGCTCGATCTTCCGCAGCGGCACCGGCGATCCCAACCTCAACGTGATCCTGGAAACCCTGACCGACGGCGAGCGCACGCTGGCCCTGGCGCAGAAGTTCATCCCGGACATCACCGCCGGCGACAAGCGCATCCTGCTGGTGGATGGCGAGCCGGTGGACTACTGTCTGGCCCGGATCCCGCAGGGCGACGAGTTCCGCGGCAACCTGGCCGCCGGCGGCCGCGGCGAAGGCCGCCCGCTGAGCGAGCGCGACCGCTGGATCGCCGCCCAGGTCGGCCCGGAGATGAAGCGCCGCGGGATGCGCTTCGTCGGCTTGGACGTGATCGGCGATTACCTGACCGAAGTGAACGTCACCAGCCCGACCTGCGTGCGCGAGCTGGACGCCCAGTTCGGGCTGAACATCGCCGGGACGCTGTTCGATGCGATCGAGGCCGGTCTGCCGCGATGACCGCGACGGTCGCGCCGCTGGTGCCGTTGCAGGCACGCGAATCGCAGCGCCTGGGCGCGACCCTGGCGCTGTCGCTGCTGGTGCATGCGCTGCTGATCCTGGGCGTGGGCTTTGCGGTCAGCGACAAGGCCGCGCTGGTGCCGACCCTGGATGTGATCTTCAGCCAGACCCAGACCCCGCTCACGCCCAGGCAGGCCGACTTCCTGGCCCAGGCCAACCAGCAGGGCGGCGGCGACCACGACAAGGCGTTGCGACCGCGCGACAACCAGGCCGGGATCGTGCCGCAGCCGCAGGCCGGGCTGTCGCCGGTGCCGCAGCAGCGCCAGGACGCGGCCAGCCCACCGCCGCCGCAGACCCGGGTGGTGTCCAGCCGCAATAGCACCGAGCAGGTCGCCAGCGCCCAGCCGCAACCGCTGCCCGAGCATCCGCAGCCGGAGGCACCGCTGAACGCACGCGAGCAGCGCGACGCCGAGATGGCCCGCCTGGCCGCCGAGGTGCACCTGCGCTCGGCGCAGTACGCCAAGCGCCCGAACCGCAAGTTCGTCTCGGCCAGCACCCGGGAATACGCCTACGCCAATTACCTGCGTGCCTGGGTCGACCGCGCCGAGCGCGTGGGCAACCTGAACTACCCCGATGAGGCGCGTCAGCGTCGGCTGGGTGGGCAGGTAGTGATTACCGTCGGGGTGCGCCGCGATGGCAGCGTGGAAAGCGCCCGCATCCTGCGCAGCAGCGGCACCCCGCTGCTGGATGAAGCGGCCCTGCGGGTGATTCGCCTGGCCCAGCCGTTCCCGCCCCTGCCCAAGACCGAGGACGGCGTGGAGATCCTGCAGGTCACCCGCACCTGGGCGTTCCTGCCCGGCGGCACGCTGCGCGACGACCGCTGATCGTCAGCATCGCCGGACCGTACAGCCACGCATGGCGTGGCGCTACCGCCCGTTTGCCGGCCCTCGCCCCTTGGATGATCGCCCCGGTAGAGCCACGCCATGCGTGGCTGGCGCCTTCCTAGGACGCCTGCTTCGCCGCCCGCGCCGCCTGCTGCTCGACCAGGGTCAAGGCGACGTTGTCGCGCAGGTACGCCGGCTCAACCCGTTCGGGGGCCATGCCCTCCCCGCGCGCGAACGCCGGCACCGCCAGCGCCAGCACATCCGACGCTCGCGGCAGCGCCTGGGCATCCACGCCGTCGAGCTGATCGCCCAGGCGGCGGGCCAACACATCCTCGGCCGCACCGAAGCCGGTGCCCACGCCGAACCAGCGCGTGCCATCGGGCAATACCACCGCCTCCGGCGCGCACACCGTCTCTTCGCCCTGCAACTGCCACTGGCCGTCCACCCGTACCTGCCGGGCCACGTACACCTCACCCATGCGCGCATCGATGCTGCTCAGCACGTGGTCGGCATCGGCCGGCGCGCGCAGTGCCAGCACCTGCAGCGTGGAGACCGGAACCAGCGGGCGGTCCAGCGCCAGCGCAATGCCCTGGGCAATGGCGATTGCCAGGCGCACGCCGGTGAACGCGCCCGGTCCACGCCCCAGCGCGATCGCATCCAGCTGCGAACGCGCCACCCCGGCCTCGGCCAGCAGCGCTTCGGCCCACGGCAGGCTCAGTTCGGCATGCCGGCGCGGGGCGATCTCGAACCGCTCCAGCACCTGCCCATCCACATACAGGGCAACGGAGCAGGCTTCGGTGGCGGTTTCAAAGGCGAGCAGTTTCATGGCGGTCAGAACAGGGAAGTGGGGAATTCATCAGGTGCAGCGGGCAGCACGGGGGCAACGGACGGGGGCGCCGCAGAAACCGGCGGCGACGGCAGGTCGGCAGGCAGCCATTGTGGCGCAAAGAAGCCGCGCACATCGTCCAGAGAACGGGTGCGCCGGAACGGCGGCAGCGAATCCAGGAAGATCCGGCCGTAGCCGCGGCTGAGCAGGCGCGGGTCGCACAGCACCAGCACGCCCCGGTCAGTCTCGCTGCGGATCAGCCGGCCCACGCCCTGCTTGAGCGCGATCACCGCCTGCGGCAGCTGTTCGTCGCGGAACGGGTTGCCGCCATCGCGGCGGATCGCGTCCAGCCGGGCCTCGAAGACCGGATCGTCCGGCGCGGCGAACGGCAGCTTGTCGATTACCACCACGCTGAGCGCGTCGCCGACCACGTCCACGCCTTCGCGGAAACTGGCCGAGCCCAGCAGCACGCCGTTGCCCGATTCGCGGAACCGCTGCAGCAGCGTCGCGCGCGGCGCCTCGCCCTGCACGAACAACGGCCAGGGCGCATCGCGCAATGCCTCGGCCGCCTCGCGCAACGCGCGGTGCGAGGCGAACAACAGGAAGGCGCGTCCGTGCGAAGCGTCCAGCACCGGCGTGAGCGCGCGGATCAGCGCGGTGCCGAAGCCGCGCGCGGCCGGATCGGGCAGATCGGTGGGCAGGTAGCACAGCGCCTGGGTGGCCCAGTCGAACGGGCTGGGCTGCAGCAGCGTGACCGGATCGTCCAGGCCCAGCCGCTGGGAAATATGCTCGAAGCCGCCGTCCACGGTCAGCGTGGCCGAGGTGAATATCCACGCCGCCATCGAGCGTTGGCGATGCTCGCGCAACGGACCGGACACATCCATCGGCGTACGCTGGCAACGGAAACCACGCGGGGTCAGTTCGTACCACAACACTTCCGCCGGCGCCGGCGCGTGCTCGGGGTCGGTATCGAAATCCAGCATCGGCGCGTCGTCGCCCAGCCAGCGCGACAGCCGCGACACCGCTTCCAGCGCCCGGGCGTGGCAGGCATCCAGTCCGGGCGAGGCCTCGCGTACGCCGACCAGTGCATCGCGCAGGTTCACCAGCGCGCTCATCGCCGCATCGAAGCCGTCGCGCACCTGCGGCACGGTCAGTGCGCGCCACTGGGTGCCACGCGGGGGCAACCCGTCCATGGCGGTGCGCAGGTCGCGCAGGATCTGTTCCAGCGCTGCGGCCGGCACCTGCAGCGCGGCCTGCGCGCCGGCCACGCTGCGGCTTTCGGCCAGGCAGTCGCGCGCCAGTTCCTGCCACGGGCGCATGCCGAAGCTTTCACCGAAGAAGTTGGCGGCAAGCTCGGGCAGCTGGTGCGCTTCGTCGATCACGAACGCCTGCGCGCCGGGCAGGATCTCGCCGAAGCCCTCCTGCTTGAGCGCCAGGTCGGCCAGCAGCAGGTGGTGGTTGACCACCACCACGTCGGCCGCCTGTGCACGCTGGCGCGCCTGCACCACGAAGCAGTCGTCCCAGAACGGGCACTCGGTGCCCAGGCAGTTGTCGACGGTGGAGGTCACCATCGGGTACAGCGGGGAATCTTCCGGCAGCGCGTCCAGCTCGGCCATGTCGCCAAAACGGGTGCGCCCCGACCAGGCCAGAATGCGCTGGAACTGCGCGACCTGTTCGGGCGACACGAAGCGGGGCTCACCGCGCGCCTGCTGCAGCCGGTAACGGCACAAATAGTTGGCGCGGCCCTTGAGCAGGGCGCTGCTGTGGCCGACGCCGAGCGCGGCACGCACCCGTGGCAGGTCACGATGGTAGAGCTGGTCCTGCAGCGCGCGGGTGCCGGTGGAAATGATGATTTTCAGCCCGGACAGCAGCGCCGGCACCAGGTAGGCGTAGGTCTTGCCGGTGCCGGTCCCGGCCTCGGCCAGCAGCACATCGCGCTGGTCGAAGGCCTCGGCGATGGCCACGGTCAGGCGCAGCTGCGCCGGGCGTGCGACGAAGGCATCCAGCTGGCTGGCGAGCGTACCGCCCTCGCTGAGGGCTTCGCTGCTGGCATGGGCAAGGCGGGACATGAAGGAATGTTAGTGCCGGCCAGCGGCCGGCACTACATCAATAGCGCTTGATCCCGGGCACCGTGCAACCTTCCAGCTGCGCGTGCGCGGAGACCGCGTTTTCCTTTTCGCCACGGGCCAGCCGCGACTGCTCGATGGTGGCCCAGTGACGGCGGCACAGTGGGCCGGTCTTGGAGCCCAGCTCGACCGCTTTGCGCGCCAGGGTTTCCGCGCGCGCCCAGTCGCCCTGCAGCAGCGCGATCTCGGCACGTTCCTGCAGGATCGACGGATCGCCTTCGGAGATCAGCAGCGCCTGGTTCAATGCATCGGCTGCGCCGGCCAGGTCGTTGGCCTGACGCCGGGCCTGCGCGGTCATGCGCAGGTCTTCGATCTCGGCATCGCGCAGCGGCTGTATCGCCAGTTCCTTTTCGTCGGCACCGGCGGCCACCGCGTCCACCGCCGCCATGCGCTGGGCAGGCGTCGTGGTGTCCACCGGCGCCTTCACCGGCGCGGTCGGGGTGACGCAGGCAGTCAGCGCCAAGCTCAGAGTGAGCAGGGATGCGGACCGGATCAGGGTACGGTGAGTCATGCGGGCCGGCCTCGTTCCGGAATCATCGCGCTGGGGAAGGGGTTGCAGCGGCCGGGGCCGGCTCGGCGGCAGGCTCGGGCTTCTTGTCCAGCCCGAACCAGCTGCGCCAGCCACCGCCTTCGCCAGTGGCTTCACCGCCCTCGCCTTCCGGCACGGCGGTCGGGGCCGTGCACGGCGCATACGCCGGCGCGTAGCCGACCACGAACGGGAAGCGACGCGCGCCGGGGCAGGTTTCATCGGTGCTGCCGGTGCCGCTGGCATCCACGTACTGCCAGTCCAGGCCCTTGCTGCTGACTTTCAACGGCGCGCTGGGCAGGCGCTGGAATATGCCCGACCACACCCGCATCGAACCGGTGGCGCCATACAGCCCGGCCTGTTCGTTCTGGTCGTTGCCCATCCAGATCACCGCCAGGTGGTCGCCGGTGTAGCCGGCATACCAGCTGTCGCGGCCGTCGTTGGTGGTGCCGGTCTTGCCGGCCGGCTGCAGGCGGCCGAGGCCGTCGGCGTTCAGACGCTGCGCGGTCCCGCTGGCCACCACCTGCTGCAGGCCGATGCTGATCAGGTTGGCGGCAATCGAGTCGCCTTCCTGGGCCGGCGCAGGCGTCTTGTCATAACGCTTCATCAGCTTGCCCTGCGGGTCGAGCACGCCGCGCACCGCATGCAGCGGCTGGATCTCGCCGCCGGAGGCCAGGAACTGATACAGCTGGGCCATCGCATACGGGCTCTGGTCGGTGGAACCGAGGATCACCGCCGGGTTGGGGTCGGCCTTGAGCCCGGCCAGTACGTGGATCAGCTGGGTCACCCGCTCCGGGCCGACCTGCATGCCCACCCGGACCGTGGCCTGGTTGTAGGAATGGGCCAGCGCATCGATCAGGCGCACCGTGCCGTGGCTGCGGTTGTCGGCGTTGCCGGGGGACCAGTTGCGGCCGCGTCCCAGTTGCACCGTCACCGGCGAATCGTCCACCCAGGTAGCCAGCGAATAGCGGTCCGGCTGGGCCAGGGCAAGCAGGTACACGAATGGCTTGAGCAGCGAACCGACCGGCCGCTGCGCCTCGATGGCGCGGTTGAAGCCCGGTTCGGACACGTCGCGGCTGCCGACCACGGCCAGTACATCGCCGTTGTGCACGTCGGTGAGCACCATACCCGCCTGCAGCTCGGGGCGCTTCTTGCTCTCCAGCGATTTGATGGTCTTGGTGACCGCACCTTCCGCGTAGGCCTGCGCCGACGGCGCCATGCCGGTCATCACGCTCAGGCCGGCGCCCTGCAGCACCGATTCGGGATAGTCGTGGCCGAGCTGGCGACGCACCAGGTCCACATAGGCCGGGAAACGGTTGGCGGCGATCAGCCCCGGGGTCTTGGGCACGCCCAGCGGCGCCTTCAGCGCACGCTGGTACTCGCCGTCATCGATCAACTGGCTTTCGTGCAGCTTGCCCAACACGAAGTTGCGCCGGTCCAGCGCGCGCTCGGGATTGCGGCGCGGGTCGTAGTAGGACGGACCCTTGACCAGCCCGATCAGCAGCGCGACGTGCTCGGTGTTGAGCGAAGACAGATCGCGGCCGAACCAGAACTCGGCGCCCGAGGACATGCCGTGGATCGCCTGGCTGCCGCGCTGGCCGAGGTAGACCTGGTTGAGGTAGGCCTCCAGGATGGTGCGCTTGTCGTAGCGCGCTTCCATGATCAGCGCGTACAGCACCTCGTTGAACTTGCGGGTGACCGTCTGCTCTTTGCCGATCCCGAGCAGGCCGCTGCGCGCCAGCTGCTGGGTCAGGGTCGACGCGCCCTGGCGGCTCTGGCCGCCGGAACGGAGGGTCACCCAGATCGCGCGGGCGATGCCGCTGAGGTCGATGCCGTGGTGGCGGTTGAAGTCCTTGTCTTCCACCGCCTGCAGGCCGGTGACCAGCAGTTCGGGGGTGTCCTCGATGCGCACCAGCCGGCGTTCTTCCTGCTTTTGCCCGTACAGCGTGGCGATCCGCGCCGGATCCAGCCGCGCGGCCTTGATCGCCTTGCGGCTGTCGGCATCGCGCAGCGAGGCGATTTCGCCACCGGACAGGCTCAACTCCACGCGGCGCGGGGCGACCCGGCCATCGACATCGTTGTAGCCACGGCTGGCAATGACGAAGCGGCCGCCTTCCTGGCTGTAGGTTGCCGCGGACTTGCCGGTGCCGTCATCGCGGTAGGCCGCCGCGGCCAGCTCGGTCTTGAGCGTGGCCGCATCCATCGCCACGCCCGGTGCCAGCGCCAGCGGGCGGGCGTAGACGCGGGTAGGGATCTGCCAACGCAGCTCGCCGAAGCGCTGGGTGACCTGTTTGTTCAGGTACACCGTATAGGGAATGAGGAACCCCAGTGCCAGCGCGAACGCCGCCATGCCCCAGGTGATCAACCGTCGCCGCCACAGCGGGCCGCGGCTTTCGGTGTCGTCTTCGAACTCGTCGATGTCGTCGGAATCGTAGCGTCGGGGCACGGGGATGCGAGAATATGAATTCCGGCGAGTCTAACGCAGCCACCGCGAGCGGCGCGTTCTCCCGGGTTCCCCCGCTTAAGCTGGAGTTGCAACGGGATGTCGATGTCCTTGGCCGATGCACGCTATTTCCTGAACCGCATGCTCGGTCTGTTCCACCGCAGTCTGGCCAGCCTGCGTACCCGGGGCTGGCGCGCCACCTGGCAGCGCATCCGCGTGCATACCCAGGCACTGCCGCCGCCGCGCCGCGCGCCGCTGTACCAGCCCGCCGCCCTGCCCTTCGCGCCGTTCAGCGTGCCCGAAAGCCACGCACCGGTGGTCAGCATCATCATCCCGGTCTACAACCAGGCCGCGCACACCCTGGCCTGCCTGCGCGCCCTGGCCGCGCACCCGCCGCACGCGGCCTGCGAAATCCTGGTGGTGGATGACGGCAGCAGCGACCAGACCGCTGAATGGATGCGCCAGATCCACGGGCTCCGTTACGAGGTCCGCGAGCGCAACGGCGGCTTCATCGAGGCGTGCAATGACGGCGTGGCGCGTTCGCGCGGCCGCTATGTGGTGCTGCTCAACAACGACACCGTGCCGCAGCCGGGCTGGCTGGATGCGTTGCTGGCCACATTCGTGCAGGTGCCGCAGGCCGGCCTGGTCGGCGCGCAGTTGCTGTATCCGGACGGTCGTCTGCAGGAATCGGGCGGCGTGGTCTTCCAGGATGGCAGCGGCTGGAGTTACGGCCGCTTCGAATCGGCCGAAGATCCCCGCTACACCGCCCTGCGCGATGCCGATTACTGCTCCGGTGCGGCGCTGATGATCCCGCGTGCGTTGTGGGACCAGCTGGGCGGCCTGGACACCCGCTACCGCCCGGCCTATTACGAAGACACCGACCTGGCCTTCGGCGTGCGCGCCGCCGGCCTGCGCGTGCTGGTGCAGCCGGCCAGCCGCCTGGTGCATGACGAAGGCACCAGCAACGGCACCGACACCGGCAGCGGGGTCAAGGCCTACCAGGTGCGCAACCGCAGCGTCTTCGCCGACAAATGGGCGCAGGCGCTGCTTGCCCAGCCGCCGGTCGGCAGCGTGCCCTCGCCCGCGCTGCTGCATCGCCGACAGCGCCAGGTCCTGATCCTGGACGAAGCGGTGCCGCAGCCCGACCGCGATTCCGGCTCGCTGCGCCAGTACAACCTGATTCGCATGCTGATCGACGGCGGCGCCCACGTGGTGTTCGTCCCGACCCGCCGCGAACATGCCGGCGCCCCCACCGAGGCGCTGCAGCGGCTGGGCGTGGAGGTCTGGTATGCGCCGTTCCTGCAGGGCATCGGGCCGTGGCTGCGCGAACACGGGCCGCGCTTTGCGGTGGTGATGATGGTGCGCCACCATGTGGCCAGCGAATGCCTGCCGCTGCTGCGCAGCTACGCGCCCCAGGCCCGCACCGTGTTCGATACCGTGGACCTGCACTACCTGCGCGAACGCCGTGGCGCCGAACTGGCCGGCAACGCCGGGCTGCTGCGCGATGCCGAGCGCACCCGCGCGCGCGAACTGGCGGTGATGGCCGCCAGCGATGTCACCGTGCTGGTCAGCGCGGCCGAACGCGAGCAGTTGAAGACCGACGCGCCGGGCCWGGAAGTGGAACTGATCTCCAACCTGCACGAAGTCGCGCCCGGCGGCGGCGACTGGGCCGACCGCCAGGACCTGGTGTTCGTCGGCGGCTTCCGCCATCCACCGAACGTGGATGCCATGCACTGGTTCATCGGCGAGGTATTCGGGTTGATCCGCGCGCAGTTGCCACAGATCCGCTTCCACTGCATCGGCGCCGATGTTCCCGATGCGCTGCGGACGCTGGCGGCCACCCAGCCGGGCGTCGAAATCCATGGTTTCGTGCCGGTGGTGACGCCCTACATGGACCAGGTCCGGATCGCGGTGGCGCCGCTGCGCTTCGGCGCCGGGGTCAAGGGCAAGATCAACCTGAGCATGGCCCACGGCCAGCCGGTGGTCGCCACCACCTGCGCGGTCGAGGGCATGCACCTGCATGACGGCGAGGATGTGCTGGTGGCCGACGATGCCGCCGCGTTCGCCGCCGCAGTGGTGCGCCTGTACCAGGACCCGGCGCTGTGGCAACGCCTGTCGAGTGCGGGGCGACACAACGTGGCCGCGCATTTCTCGCTGGAAACCGCACGCGACACCGTGCAGCGGGTATTCCTGGACTGAGGCCTCAACCCGGGCCGCCCGCATCGCGCAGGCGCTGCTCGAACTCGCCCAGTTCGGCCAGGTCCGGCTGCCAGTGCCGCGCCTGCGCCAATGCCTGTTGCGCGAACGCCAGGTCGCCCGCGCCAAGCCGCTCGCTGCCGATCGCCAACCAACGCTGGGCCAGGCGGCGACGTGCCGCCGACAGCGTGGCCTCGCCCGGTGACAATGTCTGCCAGGCCTCCAGGCAAGCGCCCGCCGCCTGCACCCGGTTTTCGCGCAGGCGATCTTCGAAGCAGCTGCGGCTGGCCGGCAACAGCCGCTGCGCCGCCGCGCGCACGCGCGGGTCATAGGCGGCCAGCGCCTGCGCCTCACGCAGCGCGTCATACGCACTCCCGCCGGGTGGCGACAGGAACTGCCCCCGCGCTTCGGCGTCCACGATCCGCGCCAGCAGCGCGCGCAGACGCCGCTCGCGCTGTGCGCGCGGCGCCCCCGGCGTCTTCAGTGCCTGCGCGGCCTGGCGTGCCTGCGCCAGCACCTGTCGGGCCGCGCCCAGCGCACGCTCGGTTGCCCCCAGCGCCTGCGCCGCGGCGAGCGCGCGGTCGGCCTGTTCGAAGCGGAAGTCGCCCGCCRGCCGGGTGGCGTTGGCCAATTGCGCGTCGATCACGTGCTGCAGGCCCTGCCGCGCCACCGGGTCCTCCGGCGCGGCCGCCAGTACTGTCTGGAAGTCGGCCGCAGCACTGTCCCAGCGCTGCCGCCRCAGTGCCTGGTTCGCCTGCCGCAGGCGTGCTTCAAGGGCATTGTTCAGCGCTTCCTGGGTGACCGGCAGRTCAACATGCCCCGGGTCGTAGCCGCGCGCGCTGCCCAGCAGCGCCGACGCCCGCGCCAGATCGCCGCGCCCGCAGGCATCGCGTGCCTGCTGCAACAGATCAGACAAGGCATCCTCGCGGCCCTCGAGCGCACGCAGCTGGTTTGGCGCTACCGCCAGCACCTGCTGGAACAGCGGCAATGCGCTGTCCAGATCCCCGTCCAGGCGCTGGGCCTGCAAGGCCGCCTCGGCACGCCCCAGAAGCACCGCGATGCCGGCATGGGCGGTGCCACGCTGGGCCAATCGTTGCGCGAGCTGCGCGGCATCGCGCTGCGGCACCTGCAGCGCGCGCGCCAACGCAAGTCCACGTTGCGCCGCCTCGATATCGCCGCGGTCGAGTGCCTCGCGCCCCTGCTGCAACGCCGCCTGCGCGGTCCGCGCCAACCCGGTACGGGCTTGGCTGCGGTCGCCATCCAGCGCCAGCGCGGCCTGGTACAACTCGCGCGCGCCGCTGCCATCGTCTGCACTCAGGCGGCCAGCAGCCAGCGCGCGGTCGCCCTGATCGAGCAGCTGTTCGATCTGTGGCTCGTTCCAGAACCAGTTGGCCAGTGGGCCGCGCAGCATCACCAGGGCGATGAACACCAGCGCGGCGATCGGCAGCACCCAACGCCAGACACGCCGCGCATGGCGCGCCTGCAGCCACCACCAGCGGCCCTCACGGCGCACCCTGCGCAGCGCGGCATGCGCGGCGTCTTCGTGGTCAGGGGGGTGGCTCATTCCCTGAGCCTAGCGTGGGCCACGTGAGGTCAGCCTAGACGTCGCGCTTCGCTCACCCCGGGCAGAGCATCCAGCTTGCCCAGCAAGGTGGAGAGCTGGCCGTAGTCGCTGACCTTGAGCCGCAGCCGCAGGTGCGCGCGGCCACTGTTGCGCACGTTGTCGCTGTGGATATCCAGGACGTAGGCATCTTCCTGCGCGATCAGGTTGGTAATGTCCTTGAGCAGCCAGCGCCGATCGACCGCATCGACCACCACATCCACTTCATAGCCACTGCCGGCCTGGCCCCACTCCACCGGCAGGATCCGCTGCGGGCTGGTGGCCGACAGCCGCGCCAGTGCGGCACAGTCGGTGCGGTGCACGGTGACCCCACGGGCGCGGGTGAGGTAGCCGACGATCGGTTCGCCGGCCACCGGCTGGCAGCAGCGCGCCAGCTGCACCAGCAGGTTGCCCACCCCCTGCACGGTGAACTTGGATTTACCCAGGCTGTCGCGGCGCGCGGTCGGCCGGGGCAGCGCCGGTGCGGCCGGCTGGCTGGCCGCACGCTCGGCCTCGAGCAGCGCGCGGCTGACCTGGTTGGGTCCGGTGTCGCCCAGCGCGACCTGGATATACAGGTCATCGACGCTGTCGGCATGGAATTTCTTGGCCGCGATGGCCAGATCGGCATGTTGCAGGCCGAGGCGCTTGAGCTCGCGGTCGAGCAGGTCGCGCCCGGCCTGCACGTTGCGTGCGCGGTCGAGCTTGTGGAACCAGCCACGCACCTTTTCACGCGAACGGTTGCTGGCCAGGTATCCGTTGGAAACCAGCAGCCAGTCGCGACGCGGATCGGCCTCCTTGCCGGTCAGGATCTCCACGCGGTCGCCGCTGCGCAGCCGGTAGGTCAGCGGCACGATGCGGCCGTTGACCTTGGCGCCACGGCAGCGGTGCCCGACCATGGTGTGTACGTGGTAGGCGAAATCCAGCGGGGTGGCGCCCTGCGGCAGGTCCATCACCTCGTCCTTGGGACTCAGTGCGTAGACCCGGTCCTCGGTCAGCTCCGCATCCAGCGCGCCGGCCAGCTCACCGGCCTGGCCGTCCTGGGAATGCTCCAGCAGCTGGCGCATCCAGGTGATCTTCCGGTCAAAGGCCTTTTYAGCGCCCTTGCTGCCTTCCTTGTAGCGCCAATGCGCGGCCACGCCGAGTTCGGCCTGGGCGTGCATGTCGTGGCTGCGGATCTGCACTTCGATGGTGCGGCCTTCCGGGCCGATCACCGCAGTGTGCAGCGACCGGTAGTCATTCGCCTTGGGGCGGGCGATGTAATCGTCGAACTCGCTGGGCACCGGCGCCCACAGCGAATGCACCACGCCCAGCGCCGCGTAGCAGGCGGCCACGTCCTGCACCATGACCCGCACCGCACGGATGTCGTAGAGCTGTTCGAAGGCCAGCTTCTTTTTCTGCATCTTCCGCCAGATGCTGTAGATGTGCTTCGGGCGGCCACTGACCTCGGCGCTGATGCCCTGCGCCAGCAACTCGCGCGAGAGCACCTTCTTGACCGTTTCCACGTAGCGCTCGCGCGCCAGCCGGGTCTCGTCCACTTCGCGCGCGATGCGCCGGTAGGTCTCCGGTTCCAGGTGACGGAAGGCCAGGTCTTCCAGTTCCCATTTCAACTGCCAGATGCCCAGCCGATTGGCCAGCGGGGCGTGGATGTCGCGGGTCAGCTGGGCCAGCGCGCGGCGCTCTTCTTCAGGCTGGCGGTCGGCACCGCGCATGCGCGCCAACTGCCGGGCCAGCAGCACCGGCACCACCCGCAGGTCCTGGATGATCGACAGCAGCAGCCGGCGCAGGCCTTCGCTGTTGCGCCCGGCATCGCGCCCGGCGTGCAGCGCCCAGACCTGATCTGCCGCGTCCTGGCCTTCCAGCAGGCCGACCACGGCCGGTTTCAACGGCCCCAGCGGCAGGGCGTCCAGGCCGGCACGCAGCCACGGCAGGTCGAACAGCAGCGCGGCCAGCAAGGCACTCTCATCGGCCGACAACAGCGCCAGCGCGTCCAGCGTATCGGCCAGCACCGACCAGCTGGCGTGCATCTGTGGGTCGGCCTCGGGCAGCTGCCAGCGCTGCAGCAGCGCCTCGCGCAGCGCAGGCGGCAGCAACGCCGCCGAGGGTCGGTTCAACAAGGCATCCAGGCCGGGGACAGAAGCGCGGTTCACAGCATCATGCAGGCAAGACAGAGGCATCTACACTAGCGCCGCGACCGCCTGCGGACAATCAAAACGCGCGTATCCCCGCGCATGAGCTCATGCCGCCCGTCCCCTAACGCCGCCGCTGGCCCTACACTGCGGCAAACCACCGGAGACCTGCCATGCGCTTTTCCCGTCTACGCTTGTTGGCCAGTGCGGCCGTCCTGTTGAGCATGACCGGCCCCGCGCTGGCACAGCGCGTGGTCGAGGGCGACCTGCAGCAGCAGATGTCGCCGGCCGAATTCAAGGCCGCCGGGCTCGACAAGCTCAGCCCGACCGAACTGGCCGCCCTCAATGGCTGGCTGCAGGGCAAGGTTGCTGCGGCCACCGCCGAGGTGYGCGAACAGGTCCGCGAACAGGCGCGCGAAGAAGGCCGCCAGGAAGTGATCGTCAAGAACCGCGGCTTCTTCGACTTCGGCAGCAAGGAACCAATCGCCACCACCCTGCCCGGCGAGTTCCGCGGCTTTGGCAAGGGCCGCAAGTACGTGTTCGCCAACGCGCAGGAATGGGAGCAGACCGACGACACGACCCTGTCGGGCGGGCGCAAGACCGACGCCGCGGTCGCGATCACCCCGGGCGTGGCCGGGGTCTGGTACATGCGCGTGGACGGGGTGAACATCCGCGCCAAGGTGCGCCGGATCAAGTAAGCCGGTGGACCGACCCGTTGCCCCGTGCCCTACGGCACGGGGCATGGCCGGTTCAGGCCTGGCGCAACGCGGTCACGCGCTGGGCCAGCTTCTTGGCCGACACACCGGTTTTCGCGCCCAGTTCCTGCGCGAACAGCGAGACCCGCAATTCTTCCAGGTCCCAGCGCAGTGCCTGCCATTGCGGGCGCTGGCGCAACCCGCGTGCCTCACCCTCGGCCAGCGCATCCAGGAACGGTCGCAATTCCAGCATGCGCGCCTGGTCGCGCGGCGGATCGCGCTTGGCACGCTCGCTGCGCAGGATCATCGCGCGCAGGTAGCGCGGGTACTGCGCCAGGGCATCGGCCGGGGTATCGCGCAGGAAACCGGGATGTACCAGCGCCGCCAACTGCTGCTCCAGGTCGTCCAGGTTGCCGCGTGCCCAGCCCATCAGGGTCGATTGCAGCGAGGGCTTGAGTTCGGCCACGTGGGCCAGGATGTTCTCGGCCAGTTTCAGCCGCGCCATCGCCTCGCCGAACAGGCCCTTGCCGGCCACGTCGCGGCGATGGGCGAACGTCGCCGGATCGCGGATATCGCCCAGGCCGTCGGCCAGCATCGCGTTCATCGCCGCATCGACCAGATCGCCGCGCAGGCGTTCCTGCGATTCGATCGCCGCGTACAGCAGGCCCGTCTTGGGCGGCACCGGCAACTGCTTGCGCGCCTGCTTGGCCTTGTCGGCCAACGCGATTTCAAGCAGGCGGCGCACGCCCAGTGGATGCCGTTCGGCCGCTTCGGCAGGGTCGGCGAAGATCCGCAGCGCAGCCGTCTCGCCTTCGTCCACCAGCGCCGGATAGGCCGGCACGCCGGCTTCGCCAGGCACCTGCAGCGGGATCGGCGTGGTCGGAAAATCGCGCAGCCCTGCCACGGCCAGCGCGCGTCCGGCACGGGCGGCGAAGGCCTCGCCGGCCTGCCCGCCGAAGCGTGCACGCAAGGCGTCGAGGTCGCGCGAACTGGCCAGCAGCGTGCCGTTGGCATCGAACAGGCGCAGGTTCATGCGCAGGTGGGCGTCCAGCGCGGCGTCATCGAAATCGGTCGCGGCCACCTGTGCACCGGTGGCGCGCGACAGGAAGCGCGCCAGTTCGCCACGGATGTCATCGGCGCTCGGGTCCGGGAACGCCTCTGCAAACGCCCGGCCGAAGTCCGGTGCCGGCACGTAGTTGCGACGCATCGCCTTGGGCAGGCTGCGGATCAGTGCCGAGGCCTTGTCGGCAACAAAGCCGGGCGCCAGCCACGACAGCCGCGCCGCATCCAGCGCATTGAGCAGGTGCAGGGGCACGTCCAGGCTGACGCCGTCGTCCTCGCTGCCCGGCTCGAAACGGTAGTGCAGCGCCAGGCGTGCGTCGCCCAGCGGCAGGTACTTGGGATAGCGTTCGGCATCGCTGCCTTCGCCCGGCAGCAGGTCGGCCAGCGACCAGGCAAGTGCGCGGCGTTTTTCCGGGGCCAGGCCCTTCCACCAGGTATCCAGCGCGGTGGCCGAGTGGATCTCCGACGGCACCCGGTCCAGGTACCAGCGCGCCTGCCAACCTTCGTCGGCGACGATGCCGGCGCGGCGCAGCTTGGCTTCCTCCTCGTGGGCCTGTGCGAGCACCTTGAGGTTGTCGGCGATGACGCTGGCACGGGTGTTGATCTCGCCGGTGACCAGGCCCTGCCGCACGAAGATGTCGTGCGCTTCGCCGGGCGCGATGCGGCCGTAGTGCACCGGTTTCTTCGGTGCCAGCACCAGCCCGAACAGACTGATCTGCTCCGAGGCCAGTACCTGGCCCTGGGCACGCGACCAGTGCGGGTCGAAGTGCTTGCGCAGCAGCAGGTGCGGCAACTCGGCGATCACCCAGTCCGGCTCGATCGCGGCATTGGTCAGGCCCCAGATTTTCTGGGTGTCCAGCAGCGTGGCGGTCAGCAGCCACGGCGGCGGCCGCTTGGCCAGTACCGATCCAGGGAACGGCAGGAAGCGGCGCTGGCGCGGGGCGAGGAAATCGCCTTTGTCGCTGCGGTGGCCGATCTGCGTGGGCAGGCCGGCAATCAGCGCGCGATGCAGGGTCTGGTAGGCGGCGGCGCGCACTTTGTCGCTGAAGCCACCGCGCGCCTCTCGGGGTTCGACCGCCGCCGCCGTGGCGGGCGCCGGCGCGGCCGGCGGCTCGCTTTTGCCTTCGCGGGCCAGGCGCGCGGCGCGATGCTGCTGCCCCCGGGTCGCCTTGACCTTGGCCTCGTCATCGCGCGCCGGGGCCGGCGCGGTCGAGCCGGCCAGCAGCGGTTCCAGCGCGGTCGCGGCGGGTTCTTCGGTCCAGCCCAGCTCCTCGCACAGCACGCGCAGCTGGCGATGCAGCTCGCGCCATTCGCGCATGCGCAGGAAGCCGAGGAAATGCCGTTCGCACCAGCCGCGCAGCTTGGATTGGGTGAGGTCCTCGTGGGCCTGGCGATAGCCATCCCACAGCCGCAGCACCCCAACGAACTCCGAGCGCCCGTCGGCAAACAACGCGTGCGCCGCATCGGCCGCGCCCCGGGCCTCCGGCGGGCGCTCGCGCGGGTCCTGGATGCCCAGGAACGAGGCAATCACCAGCATCGGCCGCAGGCAGCCCTGCGCCTGCGCGGCCACCAGCATGCGCGCCAGCTTGACGTCCACCGGCAGCCGCGCCATCTGGCGGCCCACCGGGGTCAGGCGGCGCTCGGCATCCACCGCGCCCAGCTCGCCCAGCTGCTGCCAGCCATCGGCAATGGCACGCTCGTCGGGCGCTTCCAGGAACGGGAAATCCTCGATCTGGCCCAGGCCGAGCTGCAGCATGCGCAGGATCACCCCGGACAGGCTGGAGCGGCGGATTTCCGGATCGGTGAACTCCGCCCGCGACTGGAAATCCGCCTCCGAATACAGGCGGTAGCAGATGCCTTCGGAAACACGTCCGCAGCGGCCCTTGCGCTGGTTGGCGCTGGCCTGGGATACCGCTTCGATATGCAGCCGGTCCAGCTTCTGCCGCGGGCTGTAGCGTTTGATGCGGGCCAGGCCCGGATCGACCACGTAGCGGATGCGCGGCACGGTCAGCGAGGTTTCTGCCACGTTCGTGGCCAGCACGATGCGACGCTTGCCGCCCGGGTTGAACACCTCGTCCTGGTCCTTGACCGACAGCCGCGCATACAGCGGCAGCACTTCGGTCTCGCGGTACTTGCGCCGTTCCAGCGCCTGGTGGGCGTCGCGGATCTCACGCTCGCCGGGGAAGAACAGCAGGATGTCGCCCCGCGGATCGATCCGGGTGATTTCATCCACCGCCGCCACGATGGCCTCATTGACGGTGCGTTCGCCATCACGACCGCCGTCCGCGTCGCCGCCGCCTTCGCCTTCCAGCGGGCGATAGCGCACGTCCACCGGGAAGGTCCGGCCTTCGACGCTGATCACCGGGGCATCGTTGAAGTGTTCGGCGAAACGCGAGGTGTCGATGGTCGCCGAGGTGACRATCAGCTTCAGGTCCGGGCGCTTGTGCAGCAGTTGCTTGAGGTAGCCGAGCAGGAAGTCGATGTTGAGGCTGCGCTCGTGCGCTTCGTCGACGATGATCGTGTCGTACTGCGAGAGCCAGCGGTCACTGCTGATCTCGGCCAGCAGGATGCCGTCGGTCATGAACTTGATGCGGGTGTCATCGCCGACGCGGTCGGTGAAGCGCACCTGGTACCCCACGGTGGTGCCCAGTTCGGATTTCAGTTCCTGCGCCACACGCGTCGCCACGGCGCGTGCGGCAATCCGTCGCGGCTGGGTGCAGCCGATCATGCCGGCCACGCCGCGACCGGCGGCCAGGCACAGTTTGGGCAGCTGGGTGGTCTTGCCCGAGCCGGTCTCGCCGGCGATCACCACGACCTGGTGCGCGCGGATCAGCGCGGTGATCGCCTCGGCTTCACGCGCAATCGGCAGTTGCTCGTCCAGAGTGATGGCCGGCAGATTCCGCGCACGCGCTTCACGGCGCTGCACCGACGCCTGCAAGGCCTGCTCGAACGCCGCCGCCAGACCCGCATCGCCCGGTTTGGCCCGCCAACGCGAGAGCATCCCCAGCAAACGACCGCGGTCGCGGCTCATGGCCCCGTTGATCGCGGCCTGCTGCTGGGCCAGGCGTGCTGCATGTGGTTTTTCGATAGCGCTCATCAATCGATTCGTTTAGAACTTTTGTTTACTACTGAAAGGGTAGTCTGATCTATTGTGAAGGCCATCCGATTCATCCCATCCATAAGGAGTTCTCCCATGGCGAAGACGACCAAGACCCCGGCAAAAACCAAGACGGCCAAGCAGCAGCTCGGCGCGGCGGCCCCGTCGGCCCCGAATATCGATATCGGGATCAAGGAGGGCGATCGCAAGAAGATCGCCGATGGACTGTCGGCCTTCCAGGCGGACGCGTTCACGCTTTACCTGAAGACCCACAATTTCCATTGGAACGTGACCGGGTCGATGTTCAACTCGCTGCACACCATGTTCGAGACCCAGTACACCGAACAGTGGGCGGCCCTGGATGACGTCGCTGAACGTATCCGTGCACTGGGCTTCAACGCCCCGGGCTCCTACCGCGAATTCGCCGCCCTGACCTCGATCGCCGAGGAGCCGGGCCTGACCGACAGTGCGGACTGGCGTGAGATGGTACGCCAGTTGGTCACCGCCAACGAGGCCGTGTGCCGTACCGCCCGCAAGGTGCTGGACGTGGCCGACGACGCCGACGATGCCCCGACCGAAGATCTGATGACCCAGCGCCTGCAGACGCACGAGAAGTATGCGTGGATGTTGCGGTCGTTGTTGCAGTAAGGGTTTGTTGGCGCGTTTTTCTCTGCGCGCGGCGAGGGTCCGCCCCCCTTGCCGGGAC